>JALUWE010000553.1 GCA_027019845.1 Anaerolineales bacterium
GCAACCCCGTGGGAGGCGGTAGCTGGGCAAGCAGGTGTAATTTGTATTCGATGCGGGTGTGGTTCCCCTGATCGTGAAATACGGATTGGCTGGCAAAGACCCCCTGCGCCTGGGTGGCGCGCCAGCTTGCCCGCGAGGGCACGGTTGGGCGGTGGTTGATCGTTTTGACCAGCAATACCCACCTGGCCTTGTCGAGAACCACGGCAACGTCGCAAAATATTTTGACGTTGTAGATGCCCAGTTCGGTGGATTGGTATACCACCCGAAACTGGTTGTGGGAAAAACTGCGTTCGATGGAGATCAGGGGGAGGTGTTCGACGACGCGGGGAAAATGGCTGTAATACTCGAAAGCTGCCTGGCGCGGGGCAGGAAAAAGGTAGGAGCGATGAACGCTGCCCTGAACCCGTATCATGCTCGCTTGCTCAGTTTTTCGATTTCGTCTGTCAGCGCCTCGAGTTGTTGGAGCAGCTCTTGAAGCTCGCTGCGGCTGGGAACGCCTAGCTCGCTCATGAGCTGTTCGACCGTTTCCGGCTCCGCCACCTCCGCCATCGGTTGGCTTTGGGAGATGAGCTTGGCGAGCAGTTCCCGGCCTTCTTCGGCTTCCAGTTCCCCGTTTTCGACCAGGGCATCGATCCTGCGTTCGATCTCCTCGTCCACCCGGCGGGCCAGATCGAAGGGCAGGGGCAGGCTGCGGCGCAGGCTGGCCAGCGTGTCCTCGCCGGTTTGCAGCAGCCGCGCCAGCATCCGGCGGGGCAGCGCGCCGCGGCCTTGCTTCTCGCGCTCGAACATGATCTGCGCCAGAGTCACCGCGGTGATGTCCTCCCCGCTCTGGTGATCGATGATCTGCACGTTTTCGCCCCTCTGTACCAGACGGGCGATGCCCTCCAGGGTGATGTACTTCTTGGCCGCGGTGTCGTACAGTTTGCGGTTGGCATAGCGTTTGATGGTGATCATGTTCGGGTTTCCGGGCATACGAAATAGAGAGAGGCGGGTGGGCCTCTCTCTATTATACTCAGGCCGGTAGATCAGGCTTTTTCTTTCAGCTCTTCGACCTTGCGGGTCAGGGCTGCGATCTTGGCGCTCAGGGCTTTGATGTCGGACTTGGTGGGGATGTCCATGCGGTGAAGGATTTCCTCCAACTCTTCCTCTCTGCTTTCGAGACCCAGGCGGCTCTGAACCCGCTCGCGGCTCTTCTTGAGGGTCTCGCGGCTCTTCTCGCGGATTTCATCGATCAGCTTGCGACCGTCTTGCTCCGCGATTTCGCCGCGTTCGATCAGCTTCTCGACGAAGTTCTCCACCTCGTCCTGGGCCATTCCGACTGCGCCCAACGCGGCCAACACCACTTTGCGGGTGATTTCGTATAGGCGGCCACGTTCTTCGACGGCCTCTTCCATTTCGGCAACCGGTGCTCCATTCTTCGACATGATTTTTTCTCCTTTCATCCAATGGGATGGGTATGTATTTTTATGACGCATTGCGTTATAATGAATATAACACACCGCGTCATAAGAGTCAAGCGAAAGATGCAATTACCCAATTACCCAATACCCAATACCCAATTACCCAATACCCAACTCCGGTATAATATGCCCGTGCGCACGACACCCTTTCCACCAGCCATTATCTCAGGAGTAGCCCCATGAGCCTTTTCCGCGACGCCGAACACTTTTACGCCACCGTGGGAGAACTGATGACCCGCGCCAGCCGCGACCCAAAAGTCGGCTCCAAGATCGCCAAATCGGGCATCGTCATCCAATTCGTCTACAAAGACCCCAGCGCCATGACCACCATCGATGCCAGAGGCAAGCCCACCCAGCCCGGCGCATTCGTGGACGTCATCCACGGCCCCTGCAACCTCAAACCCGACATCTCCATGACCATGAAAGCCGACATCGCCCACGCCTTCTGGCACGGCAAAGTCAACCTGATGGCCGCCCTCTCCAAAAAACAAATCGTCGCCAAGGGGCCGATCCCCAAAATCCTCAAACTCCTCCCCGCGGTCCAACCCCTTTACAAACAATACCCCGCCCTGCTCAAAGAACTGGGCTACGAAGATATGATTTTGAAGTAGGGTCAGTGGTCAGTATTCAGTATTCAGTATTCAGTGTTCAGTAGTCAGTTTCCACGAGTTCCCAATACCCAATACCCAATTACCCAATTACCCAATTACTCAATTACCCATCCTTCGACTACAGGCTCACTCCGTTCGCCTTCCGCTCAGGATGCAATTACCCAATTACTCAATTACCCATCCTTCGACTACAAGCGAACTTTGTTCGCCTTTCGCTCAGGATGCAATTACCCAATTACCCATCCTTCGACTACAGGCTCACTCCGTTCGCCTTCCGCTCAGGATGCAATTACCCAATTACTCAATTACTCAATACCCAATTACCAATAACCCAAAATGCCCCCGACCATCCTCATCACCGCCGCGGCAGGCTACTGGGGCACGCGCCTCGCAGCAGCGTTGGCCGCCCAGCCTGGTGACCTGCGCCTCCTGGGCGTAGACCGCAAACCCCTGCCGCAAGAAATCCCCGGCCTCGACTTCATCCGCGGCGACATCCGCAACCCCCTCATCCAGGATTTCCTGGCAGCCGAGCGCGTCCAAACCGTCGTCCACCTCGATTTCGTCGAACACCCCCGCCACGAACAAAAAGCCTACACCCACAACGTCCTGGCCGCCAAAAAATTCTTCGCCATGTGCGCGGCAGCCGGGGTGCGCAAACTGATCCTCAAAAGCAGCACAGCAGTGTATGGCGCCCACCCCACCAACCCCCTCTTCCTCACCGAAGACCACCCCCTCAACGGCAGCCGCATGTACGCCCACAACCAACACCTGGCCGAGATCGAATCCTTCGCCAACGGCTTTGCCCGCCAGCACCCCGCCCTCTCGCTCACCATCCTGCGCTTCGCCCACATCGTCGGCCCCACCGCCGACACCCCCCTCACCCGCTTCCTCACCGACGCCCGCGCCCCCAGCCTGCTGGGCTTCAACCCCCTCGTGCAAATCATCCACGAAGATGACGTCATCGCAGCCCTGGCACACGCCGCCACACACCACCACCCCGGCGCCTTCAACATTGCCGCCGATCCCCCCCTCCCCCTCAACAAACTCATGGCCCTGGCCGGAAAACTCCCCCTCCCCGTCCCCCACCCCCTGGCCTACGCGACTGCCTCCGGCCCCCGCGCCCAACACCTCCCCATCGAACCCGACTACCTGCGCTACCCCTGCGTCGCCGCCCTCGAAAAAATGCGCACCCAACTCCACTTCACCCCCCAACACACCGCCGAAGAAACCCTGCGCCAATTCGCCGAAGCAACCCGGCACATGCCCTACGTGCCCGACCCCCTCGCCCGCGCCTACCAGAAAAGCCCCCTGAAAGACATCCTCGAACGACGCCTTCGAAAAGAAGACCACGACCCCGATTTCGATTTCCACGATGACGATTTCGACCTCGACGCCCAGGAACTCACCGATGACGAATGAAACACACCCCCCTGACGATCATCCCCCCGCGGGCAGCACCCCGGGACCCCAGCAGGCGTCGCCAGACCCCCAAACAGGGGACACCCCCCGATCAGACCACCTCCGCCGCCAGCTCGAAGCCGACCTCCAGCACCAGGGCCAGCCGGACGCCCCCGCCTCCGAAACAGAGACCGGCACAGACGAACAGCAGCTGCGCCGCGAACTGATCGAAGAACTCGAACGCCTGGCCGAGCGCATCAAAGCCGCCTCCGACTACCAGCCGCCCCCCTTCTCCCCCAAAAGCCTGATCGACCTGCTCAAAGAAAACCTCGACCGCCTCCCCCCCGCCCTGCAAAAGGGCATCGTCGAACGCCTGCGCAGCGCCATCAGCGAAGACCTGCTCGACGTAGACACCTGGAAGGGCATCTGGTACATGCTCAACTACACCCTCGAATACCGCGGCGACCAGCTCAAACGCCGCCTCACCGGCGATTGGGATACCGACCAATGGGGCATGGACTACGAATTCATCGAACTGGTGCAGCCCTTCCTGGATTTCCTGTACCACAAATACTTCCGCGTCGAGACCACCGGCATCGAACACATCCCCGAAGAAGGCCGCGCCCTGCTGGTCGCCAACCACTCCGGCCAGCTTCCCTGGGATGGCGCCATGCTCTTCACCGCGGTGCAAAACGAACACCCCACCGCCCGCGTCGTGCGCACCCTCTACGGCGACTGGTTCCCCACCCTGCCCTTCATCTCCGACGTGCTGGTGCGCATGGGACAGGTGCTCGCCAGCCTCGAAAACGGCACCCGCCTGCTGGAGAACGAAGAACTGGTCGCCGTCTTCCCCGAGGGATACAAAGGAGCCGGAAAACTGTTCAAAGAACGCTACCGCCTGGCGCGCTTTGGCCGCGGCGGCTTTGCCCGCATGGCACTCCAGACCCAAGCCCCCATCATCCCGGTTTCCATCGTTGGCGCAGAAGAAACCTACATCTCCCTGCACAAATCCGAAACCCTGGCACGGCTGACCGGCTTCCCCTACTTTCCCATCTCCCCCCGCTTCCCCTGGTTCGGCCCGTTGGGGCTGATTCCCTTGCCCACCAAATGGTACATCGACATCGGCGAACCCATCTCCCTGGCGGAATACGGCCCCGAAGCCGCGCAAGACCCCCGGCTGGTCTCGCAACTCAGCGATCAGGTGCGCAACCTCGTACAGGAAATGCTCTACGACCGCCTCGTGCAGCGCAATTCGGTGTTCTTTGGATAAATGCCTGTTTACACCTCCCCCGACCAGCTCTACACCGCCCTCGGCGAAACCATCACCCGCGCGCAGCAGCACGCGCCCCAGGCCCTGGCCGCCATGCACAAAGCGCGGCTCATCGTGCGCATGAAATTCGCCAACCCGGCCGCGGAAATGCTCGTCAACGGACGCCGCAACCCCCTGCACATCGCCTACGGCCCCCACAAAACGCGCCCCGAACTCGAACTGCACCTCCAGGCCGACACCTTCCACCGCATCCTGCTGGACGAACTGAGCATCAAAGCCGCGGTCGCCCAGGGCCTGATCAAAGTGCGCGGCCCGGTCTGGAAACTCAAACCCCTCGGCGAAGTCATCCGCGCCGGCAAAGCCCACTACCCCGCCGTGCTGGCGGAGATGGGGTTGGGAGAGTGAACAGTGTTCAGTGTTCAGTGTTCAGTATTCAGTGTTCAGTGTGCAGTAGCCAGTTTGGATGACCGCCCAAGCAAGCAACCAGGAACCACCCAACGTGACCCACACAACCAACCGTTCTAAAACCGCCCTTGTCCTTGCTGGCGGCGGCCTGACCGGCGCGGTCTACGAAATCGGCGCCTTGCGTGCCATCAATGATCTGCTGCTCGACCGCACGGTCAACGACTTCGACATCTTCATCGGCACCAGCGCCGGTGCAATCGTTGCCTCCTCCCTGGCCAACGGCATCACCCCCGAGACCATGATGCAGGCCAACGCGGGACGCCACCCCCACATCCCACCCATCGAACGCAAAGACATCTTCAACCTCAGCCGCACCGAGTTCCTGCGCCGCGGCCTGAAACTGCCTCGAACCTTCGCCCTGGCCTGGTCGAAATTCTTGCGCGGGGCAGACGATATGTCCCTCTTCGACGTTTTCTGGTCCATGCTGGAGGCTCTCCCCTCCGGCGTTTACGACGGCATGGCGCTGGAACGCTACATCCGCAAGGTGCTTTCCGGCCCCGGCCTGAGCAACCGTTTCGAGGCCCTCGATAAAGAACTGTACATCATCGCCACCGAACTGGACAGCGGGGAGCGCGCCGTGTTCGGGCCGGGGTACAGCCAGGGGGTGCCGATCTCGCTCGCGGTCGCGGCCTCCAGCGCGGTCCCCATGGTCTACAAACCCGTCTGCATCAACGGGCGGGAATACGTG
>JALUWE010000554.1 GCA_027019845.1 Anaerolineales bacterium
TGACGGCCTGCGAATCGCGAATCGAAAACGGGCGGCCAGGGTTGATCGCCACCACGAACTGCACCCCCGGCTGCAACTCCCTCAGGCTGTCCACCGGGATGCGCTCGCCGTTCTCGATAACGGTCATCTCCCCCGCGGTCAGGCCAGATACGAAACGCCCCTGCTCGTCCCGCACTTCCAGAAATGCCGAAATCTCCGGAAACGCGTCGGTTTTCGGGGCGCTCACGAATGCTCTCGTTTCCTCCTGCGCGCCAGCCAATTGTGGCAAGAGCAGGAAAACGAACACCAGGCTGATGATCTTAAAGGACCTGGACATAAAATCATTATACACACAATCGCGGGGATGTAAAGCCGGGGCGGATTAAAATTTTCGTCATTGCGAGCAGCCCCGCAGCGCGTTGGGCGTCGAAAGGGAAGCCATCTCCCGCACCGCGGAGGTGGGAATTGTTGACGCCGCCGATCCCCGATGGTAACATGACTTCACATTCACAGCCTGTTGCTCCCATGAGAAAACTTCTCTTCGCCCTCAAAGCCGCACGCGAACTCGGCTTCCGGCACGTCGGCCTGTACGCGCTCTACCAACTGGGAAAACGCAGCGGCTATTGGCGCTGGCGCACCCCTGTGCGAGAATCATCGCCCGGACCGTGGCCGGTCCATGCCTCGGACACCCTCCCCCTCCCGAACCCGGACAGGGTCGCGGTTTTCCAGGCCACGGACTCCCAAAAAACGTTTTCCGCTGCCGATCAAATCCTGCACGGTCGCGTTACCCTGTTCGGCGGGGTGACCGCGCCCCTTCAGCTTACCCTCCCCGGGCCTCTCGGGCACTGGACGCGCCACGAAAGCGCGCAATGGCAGGGCCGCGACATCAAATTCGTCTGGGAGCCGGCCCGCTTCGGCTGGGCTTTCGCCCTGGGACGTGCCTACCACCTGAGCGGGGACGAGCGTTACCCGGCCGCGTTCTGGCACCACCTGGAAACATTCGTGCAGCACAACCCGCCCAACCGCGGCCCCCACTGGGCTTCTGCGCAGGAAGTCGGGCTGCGCATCCTGGCGTTTGCCTTCGCGGCGCGCGCCCTGGCCGCCTCCCGGCACACCACCTCCGAGCGGCTGGCGCTGCTCTCGGGCGCCATCGCCGCGCACGCGGCCCGCATCCCCCCCACCCTGGTCTACGCCCGCGCCCAAAACAACAACCACCTGCTCAGCGAGGCTGCCGCGCTCTACACCGCGGCCCTGCTGCTCCCCAGCCACCCCCGCGCGCCGCGCTGGCGCGGTCTGGGCTGGCGCTGGCTGCACCACGGCCTGCAAACCCAGATCGAACCCGGCGGGAGCTACGTCCAGCAAAGCACCAGCTACCACCGCCTGATGCTGCAACTCGCTCTGTGGACCTGCACCCTGGCGCAGCGAGCCGGGCAGCCCTTCCCGCAAACCAGCCTCGAACGCCTGGCCGCAGCCACCCGCTGGCTGCTGGCCCTATGCGATCCGGACAGCGGGCGTGTCCCCAACCTGGGGCCCAACGACGGCGCGCTGATCCTGCCCCTCACCGCCTGCCCCCACCACGACTACCGCCCCACCCTCCAGGCCGCGGCGCGCGCCTTCCTCGGCCAACCCGCCTTCCCCCCCGGCCCCTGGGACGAGCTGGGGGCCTGGATGGGGATTGCAGATTCGGGAGCGGAGAGCAGCCAGTCGAGAGCCGCGATTGGGGATGAGAAATGGCGGCTGGACAGTGCGCCATTCACCATTCACCACCCTGCGGCACAGCTCAGGACAGGCGCATCATTGCCCGCCCGTGCCATTCTGCGCGTGGCGCGCTTCGCCCACCGGCCCGGCCACGCCGACCAACTGCACCTCGATCTGTGGTGGCGCGGCCTGAACGTGGCGCGCGACCCCGGCACCTACCTCTACAACGCCGACCCGCCCTGGGACAACAGCCTGGCCACCGCCTTCGTCCACAACACCCTGACCATCGACGGCCGCGACCAGATGACACGCGCCGGACGTTTCCTGTACCTCGACCGCGCCCAGGCACAACTGCTCGAACATACCCCCACCCGCCTGGCCGCGCAACACGATGGTTACCGCGCCCTCGGCCTGATCCACCGCCGCACCGTGGAAGCGCTGGATAACGGCTGGCGCATCACCGATCACGTCGCACCCCGCACGCCGGCACGCCGCACCCCCCGCGTCCGCCTCCACTGGCTGCTACCCGACTGGCCCTGGGAACTGGAGGGCAGCACCCTGCGCCTCCAATCGCCGTATGGCCGGATCGAGGTCTCCATAGCCAGCATCCAGGATCAGGAATCAGGGAGCAGGAATCGGGGATTCGAGATGGGGCCCGGGGCAGGAGACATCGCCCTCTTTCGTGCCGGTGAGGCCTTGCACGGGAACGCCCCCGCGCACCCCACCTGGGGCTGGTATTCGCCCACCTACGGCGTCAAAGAACCGGCCCTGGCCTTCGTCCTGGAAACCGCCGGCCCCGCCCCCCTCACCCTGGTTTCGCAATGGGCGTTTCCCGGATGAGGTAGTGGTTGTAAAATAAGTCCTATCAGGAGGCTTGCCCAATTCCTGATCCCAAACTGTCACGTTTGCCATCCCGACATGGGTTACACTTGGGATGCTGATCATGACGACATACCGCCCCCAACGCACCCTGTTGCTCAACATCGACGGACTGCGCCCGGACGTTTTCGAGCGGGCGCTGCAAGACGGCAAAATCCCCAACCTGGCCCGGCTGGTGGGCGGGCGCGACTGGCAACACGGCCTCCGCTTCGACATGGTGTCCACCGCGCCCTCCATCACCTTTTGCTGCCAGGCATCCATCGTCACCGCCGCGCACCCGCGTGAACACGGCATCACCGGCAACCAGTTCTTCGACCGTTTCGGAAAAGTCTCGGGAGAGCCGCGGCACTACGTTTACGACATCGGCGGCCACCGCATGGCGTTTGGCGACACGCTGAACGTCTTCCTCAACGACCTGGCCAGCAAATCCATCAACCCCGAACTGCCCACCCTCTACGAAGTTGCAGCCCAACACGGCGCCACCTCCACCGTCATCTACCACATGTACGGCCGCGGGGCCACCCACTGGATCAAACCCGGCATCGACGACTGGCGCAACTTCTTCACCCTCAACGAAGCCCTGGGCATCTCCTCCAAGAAATACGACCAGACCATGACCGCCGAGGCCATCCAGCACCTGCGCGGCGGCCACCGCCCCGACATCCTGATGCTGTACTACTGGGGGTTGGACCACACCTCACACATCCACGGCCCCAAAAGCCAGTACCCTTATCTGACCGAAACCCTCGACCCCATGCTGGGCGAGTTTCTGGCCGCATACGAATCGCTGGGACTGATGGAAGACACCCTGTTTGTCATCTTCTCGGACCATGGCCAGATCGAGGTGTACGAAGACACCCGCCACTGCCTGCAACTGCGCTTTCCCCCGCTCGACCTGGGCATCGGCTACGTGTTCAAAGCCCTCAAGCGTGACGTGCTCGACATGCCCGGCGAAACCAGAGTGGACTGTGTGATGAGCATGAACGGCGGCCTGGCACATCTGTACGTGCGCCCCAAACGCCGCAACTGGCAAACGCCGCCCCACCTCCAGCGCGACATCTTGCCCCTGGCCACAGCCTTTTGGGAAGCCACCACCACCGGACGTTACTACAACGGCCTGTTCAACGCCCTCGACCTGATCCTGGTGCGCAACACCGAACAAGACGGTTGGTACGGCCCCTATCAGGCTTACACCCCCCAGGGCTTGATCCCCCTCCAGCAATATCTGGACATGCGCCCCGACCTACAGGCCACAGACCCCATTCACCGGCTGGAGGCGCTCTCGTCTCCCAACAGCGGCGACATCCTGCTCCTCTCCAACTATGCCGAGGGGTACTACTTCTCCTACCCGTACAAAGGCGTCCACGGCGGGATGCACCCCGAAGATTCGCGCGCCCTGCTGGCTTACGGCCTGCCCTGCGCAGAGGGCGAGCACGTAGCGCAGCTCAACAGCACCATCGCCGCGGCCATCGAAAAACGCTGCCAGCGCGAAGGGGGACGCCAGGTCACACTGGCCGACATCGCCCACGGCATCCGCGCCGCGATGGGGTGGGGATGAGGGTGTAAGGCGTAAGTTATCTTTTTTCCCGCAGCAAATCGCGAATTTCAGCCAGCAGCTTCTCCTCCGCAGAGGGTTCGGGCGGTGGAGGCGGGGGCGCGGCTTCAGCTTCTTTCTTTTGCGCCCGCTCCGCGGCTTTGAGCACCAGGAAAACCGCGAACGCCACGATCAGAAAATTGATCACCGTGTTGAGAAACACGCCATAATTGATCGTGGCAGCACCGGCCTCCTGCGCCGCGGCTAGCGTGGTGTACCCCTCCCCGGACAGATCGATAAACAGATTACTGAAATCCACCTTACCGAGCAACAATCCGATAGGGGGCATCAAAATATCATTGACGAACGATTTCACAATCGCGCCAAACGCGGCACCAATGATGACAGCAACCGCCAGATCGAGCACGTTGCCTCGCATGATGAACTTGCGAAATTCCTTCAACATACAGCCTCCTCATTCGAAAAATGTTTTGATTTTTTGCCACAGACCGATAGCACCCCCCGCGATCAGCACTATTCCAATCCCGACCCCCATCACGTTACCCAAAAACGGCACCCCCTCTACATCGATACTGATCCCTGTCAAAGCGGTCAGCGCGGAAAGCAACGCGAGCAGCAACCCCCCGATCACAAACGTCACGCCGAACACGATCACCAGCGGACTTTGCCGCGCCGCCACCGCCTTGCGCCGCTCATACGCCACCTGATAGACGAACTTTTGCGCCCGGGGCCAATCCCACCCCGTGCGTTCACATACCTCCATCACAACGTCGCTGCGCCGGCGGTGTTTACCTAACTCCTCGACCACAAATTGCGCAATCTGTTCGTGCTCCATGTTCAGTGTCCCGTGTTCAGTATTCAGTGTTCAGTGTTCCCAGTGCTCCCAGTGTTCCAATGCTCAGTGCTCCCAGTGCCTTCAGTTGTCTTATTGGTCTTATTGGTCTCAGCGGTCTCAGTGCTCCCAGTGCCTTCAGCGTTTCAGCGTTCCCGGTGCATGGTTCAGGGCTGGCGCTCCCTCGCGATGATAAGTTTCTTAGCAGCCGCGTTTTTCCGCTAAATTATACCCCGCTCTTTGATACAATGTTGCCATGAAAACCGAACGGGTTTTCGTCTACGGAACGCTGCGGCCCCCGCAGCCCGGAACCGATCCGGACGACAGCCGCTACTACCCGCGCGTGGCGGCCTACGTCCAGAGCGTGGCCCCCGCCCGCCTGTCTGGGGCCGTGCTTTACGACCTGGGCGCCTACCCCGCGGCCCGTCCCGGCGAGGGCGTTATCCACGGCGAGCTGCTCACCATCGCACCGGCGGCCCTCCAGATCATGGACCAGATCGAAGGCCACCCGCGCTTCTTCTACCGCGAACAGGTCAGCGTCCAGAGCAAAGAACACACCCTGACCGCCTGGATTTACTGGGCGCCCGAACCCCTGGTGGCCGGCCGCGGCCGCATCCCTGGCGGGGATTGGTTCCGCCGCTCAGAGACCCCGGCCCTGCCCCCGCAACCCGCGCCCGCTGCTCCCCCCGATCCGGTTCTACAAACCCTGGTGCAGCGCCTGGCAGCCGCGCCGCGGCTGTGGCTGGTCAGCGTGCGCCCCGATGGGCGGCCACGCGCCCGCGTCGTCCCGCACATCTGGCATCAGGGACGGGTGTACGCCCTCCAAACCCCCCTCTCGGCCCAGCTCGAAGACATCCTGCAAAACCCCGGCGTCAGCCTGATACACCCCGACCCCGCCCACCCCCTGACGCTCGATGGCTGGGCCACCCCGGCCCGCACCCCCT
>JALUWE010000555.1 GCA_027019845.1 Anaerolineales bacterium
CAGACCACGAACGGCAACGGCGGGGCGCTCTACAACCAGAACAGCAGCCCGGCTTTCACCAACGTCTTCATCTGGTACAACAGCGCTGGCGACAACGGCGGCGGCATGGCCAACGACAACAGCAGCCCCACGCTGACCAACGTCGTCATTCAGGGCAACACTGCCACCAGCAACGGCGGCGGTATGGTCAACTGGAACGGCAGCGCCCCCTACATCCAAGATACCCTCTTCTCCGGCAACCAGGCGGCGCTCGACGGTGGTGCCATCTACAACGACACCAGCGGCCCCATCATCGTCGGCACCACTCCAGTGAGCGCCACCATCTTCGCCTACAACACCGCGAGCAATGGCGGTGCCATGTTCAACCTCACCAGCACCGTCACCATCACCAACGTCGCCTTCCTCACCAACACCGCCTCCACGGACGGCGGCGCCATTCTCAATAGCAACAGCGGTGGCTCGCTCACCGATGCCATCTTCGAGTACAACCAGGCCGGGAACGACGGCGGCGGGATGTTCAACCAGGGAGCAAGCCCCATGCTCACGGACGCCACATTCCAAAACAACACAGCGATGAATGATGGGGGTGGCCTGTTCAACAATGGGAGCAGCCCCACGCTGACGAACGTCACCTTCGCCGGAAACCGGGCATCCGATGATGGCGGCGGCATGTACAACGAGTACAACAGCAACCCCATGTTGACCAACGTCACCTTCGACGGCAACAACGCCACAGCAACAGGCGGGGGGATGTCGAATTGGTTCAACAGCAGCCCCATGCTCGTTGCCGTTTCATTCGTGGACAATATCGCTGACAGCGACGGTGGCGGCATGGAAAACTACGACAACAGTAGCCCCGTGCTCATCAACGTCACATTCATCAACAACTCGGCCGGTGGAAACGGTGGCGGCATGGACAACGATACCAGCAGCAATCCCACGCTGACCAACGTCACCTTCTCCGGAAACTATGCAGCCAGCAACGGTGGCGGGATACACAATACGAACGTTAGCACCCCAACATTGGTCAACGTCCTCATCGCCGGCAGCAGTTCATTTGGTGGCGATTGTGTCAACGCCAATGGCGGTGCTCTCGATGTCGCTTCATCCAACAACCTGATTGAAGACAGCGCCAACGCCTGCGGCCTGACAGACGGGACGAACGGCAATATCGTCGGACAGGACCCCAAGCTGGGTACGCTGACCGATTATGGTGGCCCCGGCAAGCAGGTAATCCCCCTGATGGCCGACTCCCCGGCCATCGACGCCGGGGACAATGCCAACTGCCCGGCAAGCGACCAGCGCGGTGCACCGCGTAATGACGGCGCCTGCGACATCGGCGCCTTCGAAGGAACGGCTGCACCCCCCACCCAGTATCAGGTCTTCCTGCCCATCATAGTGTATCAAGAGGTCGTCACCTTCTCCCCCATTCAGGTGGGGCCGGCGTATCCAACCTCTAGCGTGAACACCACCGGCGAGACGTTCTACACGACCACGCTCTCGATCCCCTCGTCTCTGCCCAACACTGGGCGCTTCTACTTCTCCGGTTCGCCAGTCACCCCCACCGAAATCGTGGTGGACGATGGGCTGTTCGTGCTGGTCGACGGCTCTGAGAGTTTCAGCTACGATTTCTCTGCGGGCGTTCGGCCAACACCTGCGATAGTCGAAATTCCACAGTCCGTGGTTGCAACCTGGGCCGGGAAGCAGATCGTGGTCGAATACCGGGATATTTACGGCGCGATTGTACAGGCCGATGAAATCTGGCTGATATGGGTGCCGTAAGAGCGCAATAGAAGTCGCTGAATCCTTCGCGTCTCATCCTTCACGCCGGGGCGGGCAGCGTGCCCGCCCCGGGAAAATACTATAAACAACAATGGATAACGACAAGAGAAAAGAACATTCTCATGATGCCGCACCAAGTATCTCTCGTCAATTTCCACAACAACAGTCAATCTGGACCATTTCAGGCGGGTCAACGAGCGGCACGGTCACGCGGCGGGGGACATCGTGTTGCGCGAAACCGCGCAGCGGTTACGCCACAACCTGCTCCCGGGTGACTTGTTCTCCCGTTATGGCGGGGAGGAGTGTTGCGTCTTGCTGCCGCACACCACCAGAAATACAGCGCTGAAAATCACGCGCAGCGCCCCCGCTTTTCGAGAAAACGCGCCGTAATCCGGCTTCCTGCGTATTACAGGGTGAAAACAATCCCAGACATGCGAGGCCTCACAGGGTTTTGGAATCCTGTGAGGCCTTGCCACCACGGAGGACGATATGGACGACCGGCCTGGATGCCTTTCCGGATTGCTCAAACTTTTTCTGCTCAACACCCTGTTCGATTTTCTGCAAGACCGCTTCGGGTTCGGCCGCGGGGTTTCCTGCGGGGGCTGCGGCTGCGGCCTGATCCTGTTGCTGCTCTCCATTGCCTTCACCTGCTCGATCCTGTTCGGCACCAACTGGCTGGATTTCGGGTTCTAAACCCAGGTGACAGCCAGGTGAATGGTGACAGGTGGCAGGTGACAGTCACTTTGGAAGTGACTGTCACCTGGCCTGTCACCTGGCGTGGCTCTCATTCGAAAACCTGTCCGCTCTGAGCGCCGGCAGGCCTTCGTGCTTCACTTCTCTCACTCCGCCAGCTTTTTGCGCGCCAGGGCCACGTAGGGGGCCTCGATCTGCTCGAAAGTCTCCAGTGCCTGGAGCACCAATTTTTTGGCTGTTTCCCTTTCCCCCAGGGCCGCATACGCCAGCCTCAGATTGCCCAGGTGGTTGCCTTCCCCGCGGTGGTCGCCAATTTCGCGGGAAATCGTAAGCGCCTGCTGGTAATACTGGATGGCCCGCCGCGGGCTCTGGAAGACCGGCCAGGTATGGGGGGAATTCCGGGAGAGTTACCGGTCTTCACTACCCGATTCCCGCAATCCCTGATAGTATTTGGAGAAACGCTTTTCAAAATCAGAAATCAAACATGTACGAATTCCACATCTCCCGCCGGGCGCGTGAACGCTACCGCTTCGATCTCTCCCTTTTCCAGTTCACCGGCAACGTGGTCCTGGCGGATTTTCACGCCGCGCGGCAGTTCGCCGCGGCCATGAACGCGGCCCGCGACCTGGTGCGCTTCCCGGAGCAGGCGGTACACGCCAGCGAGATCAACGCGCTGGGCCTGATCGACGAAATCCTGCACCTGCTCGCGGCACACTACCGCCGGCAGCACCCCGGCGTAATGGCCGCCGCGCTCGACTTCCTGGCCGCGCGGCTGGGCCAAGACGCGCTCCACCGTGCCCTGACCCTGTTCTGCCGGGAATTCCCGCCCCTGCCAGTCTACCGCGGGGAGACCACGCCGGAGGATTACCTGAACGGCAGCACCGCCGGGCGCCCGCACCGCGAAACCGTGCTCGAAGAGCTGCTGCTCAACTGGCTGGCCAACCAGAACCCGGCCTGCGCGCCCTTCAAAGAACTTTTCGACGACGAAACGCTCGAAAAAGGGGCCGCCTACCGCCAGATCGTGGCCGCGCTGGGCGAATTTTTCGAGCGCCAACCCGCCTTTTCCCCCCACCCCGGCCAAAAGGGGACCTCCCTGATCGAAGTGCTGGCCGCGCCGGCCCGCGCCGCGCCGCACTCGCTCAGCGGCCAGTTGGAATTCATCCGCCGCGAGTGGGGCGCGCTGCTCGGCCCGCTCCTCTACCGCCTGCTCTCCAGCCTCGACCTGATCGAGGAAGAGCGCCGCGCCCGCTTCACCGCCCCCGGCCCGGCCCCCGTCCCCGACTTCGCCAGTCTGCCCGTCATGGCCGAACCCGAACGCTTCAGCCCCGACACCGACTGGATGCCGCGGCTGGTGCTGCTCGCCAAAAACACCTACGTCTGGCTCGACCAGCTCTCCAAAAAATACAGCCGTCCCATCACCCGCCTGGACCAGGTGCCGGACGAAGAACTGGACACGCTGGCCGCCTGGGGGATCAGCGGCCTGTGGCTGATCGGCGTGTGGGAACGCAGCCCGGCCTCGGCGCGCATCAAGCAACTGACCGGCAACCCCGAAGCCATCGCCTCGGCCTATTCGCTCTACGACTACACCATCGCCCGCGACCTGGGCGGGGAGGCCGCCTACCAGAACCTGCGCGCCCGCGCCCACGCCCGCGGGGTGCGCCTGGCCGCGGACATGGTGCCCAACCACACCGGGGTGTACTCCCGCTGGACCGTCGAGCACCCCGACTGGTACATCGCCCTCGATCAGCCCCCCTTCCCCAATTACACCTTCACCGGCCCCGACCTGTCCGAAGACCCGCGCGTCAGCATCTTCCTCGAAGACCACTACTACGACCGCAGCGACGCGGCGGTGGTGTTCAAACACGTAGACCACCGCGATGGCCGCACCCGCTACATCTACCACGGCAACGACGGCACCGCCATGCCCTGGAACGACACCGCCCAGCTCAACTACCTGCTGCCCGAAGTGCGCGAGGCCGTCATCCAGACCATCCTGGAGGTGGCGCGGCGCTTCCCCATCATCCGCTTCGACGCGGCCATGACCCTGGCGAAGAAACACTTCCAGCGGCTGTGGTTCCCGGAGCCGGGCAGCGGCGGCGCGGTGCCCAGCCGGGCCGGCCACGGCCTGACGCGCGAGCAGTTCGACCAGGCCATGCCGGAGGAGTTCTGGCGCCAGGTGGTGGACCGCGTCGCACAAGAAGTGCCCGACACCCTGCTGCTGGCCGAGGCTTTCTGGCTGATGGAGGGCTATTTCGTGCGCACCCTGGGGATGCACCGGGTGTACAACAGCGCGTTCATGAACATGCTGCGCGACGAGAAGAACGCCGAATACCGCCAGGTGCTGAAAAACACGCTCGAATTCGACCCCGAAATCCTGAAGCGCTATGTCAACTTCATGAACAACCCGGACGAGGAGACCGCCGCGGCGCAGTTTGGCAGGGACGGCAAGTATTTTGGCGTGTGCACCATGATGGCCACCCTGCCGGGGCTGCCGATGTTCGGGCACGGCCAGATCGAAGGGCTGGAGGAAAAGTACGGCATGGAATACCGCCGCGCCTACTTCGACGAGCAACCCGACCCCGAGCTGGTTGCCCGCCACGAGCGCGAAATCTTCCCCCTGCTGCGCCGCCGCCAGCAATTCGCCGGGGTGGAGCACTTTCTGCTGTACGACTTCTACACCCCGGATGGCCGCGTGGATGAGAATGTGTTTGCGTATTCCAATCGCGAATCGAATATCGCCTCCCCACTCCCCGCTTCCTGCTCGCTCGTGGTGTACCACAACAAATGGGCCGAGACTTCGGGGTGGATTCGCACCTCGGTCGCGTTTGCGCGGAAGAGCGGGGGAGGTAAAACGCTGGTGCGGCGCACCCTGGCCGAGGGGCTGGGGCTGCCGGACGCACCCGGCCATTTCGTCATCTTCCGGGAGCACGTTTCGGGCCGGGAGTACATCCGGGATTGCCGCCAACTGCACGAAAAAGGGCTGTTCGTGCAACTGGGCGCGTACCAGTACCAGGTGTTTGTGGATTTTCGCGTGGTGCAGGACAACGAGCGGGGCGAGTACACCGCGCTGGCCGAATTTCTGGGCGGCCGCGGGGTGCCGGACATGGAAGAAGCGCGGCAGGAGTTGCTCTTACAGCCGGTGTTGGGGCCGTTCCGCGAGCTGGTCAACGCGCAGGTGTTCCGGGAACTGATCGAGGCCGCGGGGCAGCCGGATGCGCTTCCCGAAGGCGCGGGGGAACGGGTGGCCGCGCTGCTGGCCGCGGCGCGGGACCACGCCGGGCTGGAAGGGGACACCGAAACGGCCAGCCAGCAGACGATGGCGCGGCTGGAGGCCCTCTTACGCCTGCCCGCGCTGGCGGGGGAACGCCCGCAAATGCTCGCAGCCGTAAACGCCGCGTTGGGG
>JALUWE010000556.1 GCA_027019845.1 Anaerolineales bacterium
CCTCCGGCCTGGGGAAACCGTGCTCGATCTGGGTTCCGGCGGCGGGCTGGAGTGCTTTCTGGCCGCGCGGCAGGTGGGGGAGGCCGGGCGTGTGATCGGGGTGGATATGACGCCCGAGATGCTCCAGCGTGCCCGGCAGGCGCGTGACCGCCTGGGGTTGTCCAACGTCGAGTTCCGCCAGGGCTACATCGAAGACCTGCCCGTCGAGGATGCCAGCGTGGACGTGATCATCTCCAATTGTGTGATCAATCTGTCGCCGGACAAACCCGCGGTGATGCGCGAGATGTTCCGTGTGCTCAAACCCGGCGGGCGGATCGCGATTTCGGACATCGTCACCCACGGTGAAATGCCCGACGAGCTGAAAAGCGATATGGATTTGTGGAGCGAGTGTGCTTCGGGCGCGTTGCCCGCGCATGAATGGGAAAACGGTCTGCGTAAGTTGGGGTTCGTAGAGGTGCGCGTAGAACCCAACGGCCAGCAGCACGATTGGCTGGAGAAGATACCCGCGGGCACGCCGTTCTCGGCTTCGATCACCGCCAGGAAGGATGCCGGGGGCTGAGTTCTGGGTGCGTCACTGCCGGGGGCCGGGGCGCAAGTGCTGCGCGAGAGGGTGTTATAATGCGTGACGACAAAGGAGAACATCCATGAACTGTTGCCATAACCCCCAATGCCTGGGGATCGAAAAAATTTTCAACGAGGATTGGGCGCGGCGCGAATTGGAGGGCTACCGCAAGGACGGCCCTTCCAAGACCACCCGCATTTTGTTGGACGCGCTCCAACAGCAGGGCGTCGAGGGCGCTACGCTGCTGGACATCGGCGGGGGGATCGGCGCCATCCAACACGCGCTGCTGAAGGCCGGAGTCACCCGCGCGGTCAGCGTGGAAGCCTCCCCGGCCTACCTGGAAATCTCCCGCCGAGAGGCCGAACGCCTGGGGCTGGCGGAGCGCATCACCTTCCTGGGCGGGGATTTCGTCTCCCTCGCGCCCCAGATCGAACCCGCGGACATCGTCACCCTCGACCGGGTGATCTGCTGCTTCGACGACATGCCCGGCCTGGTGCGCCTGTCCGCGGCGCGCGCCCGCCGCTTGTACGGGGTGATCTACCCGCGCGATACCTGGTGGATCAAAGGGGGGATAGCGCTCTTCAACGCGGCCCAATGGCTGTTACGCAACCCCTTCCGTGTTTTCGCTCACCCCACGCGAGAGATCGACGAGATCGTGCGCGGCCAGGGGTTCGAGCGCGTTTTCTACCACCGCGGCCTGTTCTGGCAGGTGTTCGTTTACCGAAAATAGGCCATGGAGATCGCCCCCCACGTCCATCTGATCGCCGGGCCGGTGGTGAACTGCTATTTGATCGTCGAAGCGGACGGCCTGACGCTGATCGACACCGGCCTGCGCGGATATGCGAAGAAAATCGCGGGCTATCTTTCCTCGCTGGGCTTCACGGTGCAGGACATCCGCCGCATCCTGATCACCCACGCGGACGGGGACCATGTGGGCAGCCTGGCGGGGTTGAAAGCGGCCAGCGGCGCGACCACCTATGCCAGCGCGGTGGAAGCCCGCGCCATCGCGCGGGGGGAATCCTCGCGTGAACTCAAGTTCACCGGTCCGGCAAAGGTGCTGGCCGGATTGTTGGGGCGGTTTTTCCGTTTTCAGGCCATAGAGGTGGATGAAATTCTCAATCCGGGCGATACGCTGCCGGTGCTGGGTGGTCTGAAAGTGGTCCCCACACCCGGCCATACGCCGGAGCACGTGTCCTTTTACGCGCCCGCGCAGGGTATTTTGTTCGCCGGGGATTCGATGCGCGCCAACCAGCGCGGCCTGCTGCCCTCGCGGGGCGCCAACACCTGGGACGAGGCCCTGGCGCTCGAATCTGTGCGCCACCAGGCGGCGTTACGGCCCTCCATCGTGTGTGTGGGGCACGGGCCGGTGGTGCGGGGGGCCGCGGGGAAATTTCCGCTGGCATGATCCTGGTCATCGGCGGGGTGACGCTCGACCGGCTGCACTTCGCGGGGGAGATGCCCAACGCGGGGGAGACCGCGACCGCGGCGGGGGGCGCGGGGATGTACACCGCGCTGGCCGCGCGGCGTGCCGGGGGAAACGTGACCCTGTTCGCGCCGCGTCCCGATCCCCTGCCGGAGAGGTTGTCCCCGATTGCGGCCGCGCTGCCCTGGCTCGGCCCGCGCATCCCGCCCGGTGAACTGCCGCGCCTGGAGATCGTCCACTATGGCCGCGGCAGGGCTGCGTTGCGCCGCGCGTTTTGGGGCGCGCAAGCCCGGATGACCCCCTCCATGCTGCCCGATGACCTTTCGCAATTCGACCTGGTGCACATCGCCGCGCTGGGCACCGCGCAGCGGCAGCTCGATTTTGCGCGGGCCTGCCGGGCGCGTGGGGCCGGGCGCATCTCCGCGGGGACGTATGCGAAGGTGGTGTTTGGGGAAACGGAGAACGTGCGCGCGCTGTTCGCGCAAAGCGATTTGTTCTTTCTGAACGAGAACGAGGCCAACGGGCTGTTTGGCGGTGCGGAAAACGCGCCCGACCCGGGGCCTGGCCGCTGGTTGTTCGTCACACTGGGGGCGCGCGGCGCGCTGGTGATCGGCAACCAGGCGCGGGTGCGCGTCCCCGCGCCCGCGGTGGCCGAGCGCGATCCGACCGGCGCGGGGGATACGTTTTGCGGCGCGGTGCTGGCCGGGTTGGACCGCGGGCTGGAGGCGGTGTCCGCGGCCCGGCAGGGGGTGAAGCTGGCCGCGGGGATGATTCAGTATGTTGGGCCTGGGGGATTGTTGGGGGATAAGGGGTGAAGGGGGGCAACAACCTGAACGTCGCTTTCGATTAATTCCACCCATAGAGCTTCTGCGATGATCGAAGTTTCTTCAGCCGTCAAAAAAGATACGATGATGCTGGCATCAATGCAGGCCTGAGATTTGTTCATCACGTTCCTCGCGCATGTCGCGAATGTCTTCTATGCTGGAGGGGGTTTGGCCGTATTTTTCTCGCATGTACGCTGCACATTTACGGATTTCTTCCAACTGTTTCAGCCGCTTTCGTTTGCGGATTTCTGCCTCTAACGCTTTTGCGACGAAACGCGAGCGTTCCCCTGAAGGGACGAGACGTTTGGCTTCCTCCCAGAGGTCATTGGGCAAAACGATAGTTACGCGCGTGGTTGCAGCCATTTTGTGTTCCTGTGAATTTCGTATGGTTTATGAGCATTATTTTATCATAATTGATGGGGTGCTATTGTGTGTAATTAGAGTGCTAAACATGATCGCATACGCTACCTATTTGCGCGCCACGCGGCTGGTTTTCTGGCGCAGTTTGATCACGCTGTCGCCGGGATGGTAGCCTTTGCGCAGGCTGAGGTTGGCGTAGATCAGGGTTCGCGGCCCGACCAGACAGCCGGGGTTGAGCACCGAGTTGCAGCCGGTCTGGGTGTCGTCGCCCAGGATGGCGCCCAGTTTTGCCAGGCCGGTGTCGTATTCGCGGTCTTCGATCCAGATTTTGATGGTCGGGCGTTTGCCGGTGAGGGGGTCTTTTTCGCTCAGGATGGTCAGGTTGCTGAGTTTGGTGCCCGCGCCCAGGTTGACGCGGCTGCCGAGGATGCTGTCGCCGACGTAGTTGAAGTGGGGTGCGTGTGCGCCGGGCAGGAGGAGGCTGTTTTTGGCTTCGCTGGCGTGGCCGAGCACGCTGCCCTCCAGCAGGATGACGTTTTCGCGCACGAATGCTCCGTGGCGCACCACCGCGCCGGGGCCGATGTAGGCCGGGCCGAGGAGGTACGCGCCCGGCTCGACCCGCGCGCCGGCCGCGATGTACACCGGGCGGTCGCTCAGGTGCGCGCCGGGCATCAGCTCGCCCAGGATGGTCTGGCCGTCTCCGACCAGGCGGTTGACGCGTTCCGGCAGCCGGGCGAGGGCTTCCCATACGTATTGGCAGCCCGCAAACAGGCCGGCGCTGATTTCATCGTCGAGGGTGAAGAAGTCGTTGGGAGTGAGCATGGGGGGGGAATTGTGAATGGTTAATTGTGAACGGTTAATTGTGAATTGGGGATTGCATCCTGAGCGAAAGGCGAACAAAGTTCGCTTGTAGTCGAAGGATGGGTATTGGGTAGCCCAATTCACGATTCTCGATGCACATTGTACTACGCTCGTGGGGGTTGCGGTGTACCCCCGTCCTCCGTCTCCCGTCCCCCGTCCCCCGTCCTCCGTCCTCTGTCCTCCGTCTCCCGTCCATTGTACTACGCCCGCGTGGGTTGCAGGCCGTCGGGGATGCCCAAAATCTGGCGGAAGCGGATTTCGGTTTGCAGGTGGTCGAGTTGTTCCCGGAGGGAGGGCAGGGCGGTTTCGGCGGTGTGGATCTGTTTTTCGAGCGTTTGGAGCCTCCAGGCGGCCAGTTTGCGGCGGATGCCGCGCGCTGTGCGGGGGTTGGGGGGCAGGTGGGGGTGTTTTTGCAGCAGCGCGGTGCGTTTTGCGCGGGCGCGGGGCAGGGTGTTTTGGAGGCGCGCCAGGCGGCGTTGCAGCCCGGCGGCCCGGCGTTCCAGGTAGGGCAGGCCGTAGTCGTCCAGGGCCGGGTCGAGGGCCAGCTCGAGCAGAAAAGGGGAGGGCCGTCCGGTCTGGGCGGTGATCAGCAGGCCGCGTTGGGCGCGGGTGACGCCCACGTAGGCGATGCGGCGTTCTTCTTCGACGCGGGTCCCGGTGGCGGCGGCGCGGCGGCTGAGGTCGAAGTACACCACGAAGGGGAATTCTTTGCCTTTGGCTTTGTGGATGGTCATCAGGGAGACCGCGGCGGGGTCGGGGTCGGGAGGCAGGTCTTCTTCGTCGGCGGGGGAGGGGGGCGCGTGGACGCAGGGGATGCCGTGCTGTTCGAGGGCCGCGATGATGGGGCGCGCGTGCGCGTTGGTGCGGTAGAGCACGGCGAAATCTCCCCAGCGCAGGCCGTGGCGGGCTTTTTGGTCGCGCATCCAGGCTGCCGCGGCGTCGGCCTGGGCCTGCTGTGTGGGGTGGAGTTGGATGTCGAGGTCGCCGCGCCCGGCCCGGGTGCGGGGCCGGATGTCTTTGTGGACCCGTTCGGGGTTGTGTTCGATCAGCCAGCGCGAGTGCCGGACGATTTTGCGCGCCGAGCGGTAGTTGGTGTTCAGGATGACGGTTGGGGCGGCGGGGTAGCGTTGGGGGAAATCGAGGATGTGGCGCACGTCCGCACCGCGCCAGCCGTAGATCATCTGGTCGTCGTCGCCGACTACGAAGAGGTGGTTTTGGGGCAGGGCCAGGATTTGGAGGAGCAGCATTTGGGCGCGGTTGAGGTCCTGGAATTCGTCCACCAGCAGGTAGCGGTAGCGCTGTTGGATGGTGCGGCGCAGGTCGTCTTGTTCGAGCAGCACGCGCAGGGCGAGGTAGATCATGTCGCCGAAGGTGAGCAGCCGGGCGCGGGTTTGCAGTTCGAGGAAGGTTTCCAGGATGGGGCCGAAGGGGATGGTTTGGCCGCGGGTGGTGACGGTGAGGCGTTGGAGGGGGACCAGTTCGAGGCGGGCGCGGCGGAGGGCGGTGAGGTAGGGCGCGAGCGGGTCCGCGGTGTGTTGGGGGAGGGTGGTGTGGCGGGTGACGGCCTGGGTGAGCAGGGCGCGCAGCCGGTTGTGCTGGGTTTCGCGGTGGTATTGCCAGCCCAGGCCGCGGCGCACGATGTGGTAGCCGAAGGCGTGGAAGGTGCGCACCTGTACGCCCTCGACGCCCATGCCGGCCAGGCGTTCGTTCATCTCTTCCATTGCCTTGCGGTTGAAGGCCAGGGCGAGGATGTGTTCCGGGGGGATGCCGTGGCGGATCAGGTGGAGGATGCGGTGGGTGAGGGTGCGGGTTTTGCCG
>JALUWE010000557.1 GCA_027019845.1 Anaerolineales bacterium
GCCACCGAAATCGACCCCGCCGACGGCTCGTTCAGCCTCAGCCTGCCCAACGGCAACTACGACGTGCTGGTCTCGCCACACGACGCGGGCTACCTGGGGCCGGCGGTCGATCCGGCCAACCTGCCTCCCAACGGCAGCGTGGACCTGGGCACGATCACCCTGCTGCCCCGCGACGCGCTGATCACCGGCACGCTGACCGCGGACGGCGTCCCGGTCGAGGGTGTGCCGCTGATCGCCTGGCGCCCCGGCGTTCCGGGCAGCGTCCACACTGCCAGCGGGCCGGGCGGCGTGTACGCGCTGGCCGTCACCACCGGCACCTGGCAGATTCAGCCCGCCCCCGGCCCCGAACAGCCGTACCTGTACACCGGCAGCGGCCAGACCCTGGACATCACCGCCGGGCAGGTGGTTTCCGGCGTGGACTTCGACCTGCTCTCCGCGGACGCCACCATCAGCGGCGTGCTGGTGGATGAAGACGGCAACCCGGTCACGGACGTGCAAGGCTGGGCCGCGGCCGCGCAAACCGGCAATCCGGCCATCCACAACGGCGCGCCCATCCTGGGCGGCGGCTTCACCATCTACGTCCCGGCAGGCACCTACAACGTGGCCGCGCACCTGCCCAATGGCAGCCCATACATGTCCGCGGCAGAGCGCCAGGTGAGCGTTTCCGCGGGGGAGCGCGTCACCCTCACCCTGACCGTCCAAGAGAAGGACGCGGCCATTGCCGGCGCGCTGTGGGACCCGCGCAACCAGGACGTGGTTTCCGGCGTACCCGGCTGGGTGGGCGCCTGGGATGGCAGCAGTTGGACCGCCGCGGCCATCAACCCCGGTAACGGCGCGTACTACATGCCGGTTGCCGCGGGTGTGTGGCACGTCAACTACCGCATCGATCAGAGCGAATACGCCAAGGCAGGCGGGCACAGGAACGTGGCCGTGCAATCCGGCCAGACCGCGGTTGTGCCGCTGCCCGTGGTGCCCAAAGATGCCGCCATCGAAGGCACGGTGCTCGACCCCAACGGCAATCCCTTACCCGGCGCGACCGTGGTGGTCAAGGGGTTGGGCAGCGAGGTGCAAAACCTGCGGCTGCACACCCAGTCCGCCGCGGACGGCTCGTTCCGCATTGAGCTGCCCTACGGGCGCTACCGCCTGGGCGCCACGCTCGGCCCGGACAGCGGCTGGATCAACCCCATCGAGAAAACCGTAACGGTTGACCCGAACAGCGTTTCGGGCGGGCACGTGCTGCAATTCCAGCAGCCGGACGCGGTGTTGCGCGGCACGCTGACTGTGACCAACACCACGGAGGCGGGCATGGTGTACGTTTGGGCCTGGTCCGAGGATGGCGGCTTCACCAACGGCCACTTTCCGGTGTCCCAGGCGGGCGGCTACGCCACCGGCGCCTACTCGCTCGAGGTGGTCTCCGGCACGGTGTGGCGCGTGGGCGCGGTCTTCGAGACCGGCAGCCAGTACTGGAAGGGTCACGAGACCGTGGAGGTGAACACCGCCGATGTGGTGCAGGACATCACCCTGATGGGGTCGCAGCCCAAGCCCGGCCCGGTGGTGGTCACGTTCGACGCGGCCAACCCGCAGCGCATCCGCCTGGCCGATGGCACCGAAATCTTCATCCCCGCGGGCGCCATGCCGGTTTCGGGGCTGGTCACGCTGCGCATTGTGCCCATCGCCACCCTGCCGCAGCACTTCCAGGCCAGTGTGTTGACCTACGGCTACGCGTTCTTCGCCACCGACGCCAGCGGCCTGCCCATCGAAAGCAATTTCAACCAGGACGTGATCATCCGTTTCGCCTACGACGAGGACGCGCTGCACGGTTTCCCCGAAATCCTGCTCAAACCAGCCTACTTCTCCACCACCACCAACCAGTGGACGGTACCCGAAAGCTACGTGGTGGACACCGAAGCCAACCTGGTGACCATCCAGATCGATCACTTCACCAACTTCGCGTTGATCAGCGAGGGCGGGTCGGTGGTCTACCTGCCGGTGATCGTGCGATAGGAGGCAAAGAAGCGAGGTTCAAGTGCGCCAGGCCTCTGGTCTGGCGCACTTTTTGGGTTTGCTGAAAGGGCTTTTCAGATCACGAATCACATCGCCGAGAGCCGGGGTCTTTCGCGGTGGTTGAGGATGGCAAGCCCGCCCAGAATCAGGGCCATGCCCGCGATCATGCCGGGGGTGAATCGCTCGCCCAAAATCAGGGTGCCGCCAATGCCAGCCACCAGGGGGATCACATAGGAGGTCATCGCTGTTGGGGTGGCGCCGAATCGCTGGGTAACGTAGATCGCGGTCAATAAACCACTAAAGGTTCCTACCAGGGAAGCATATCCCAAGGCGAAGTATCCCAGCCGGTCTACGCCGCTCAGGTCGAATCCCACGGTGGCAAATGTGAGCAGGGTGAGTGTCAGCGCGGCGAAAAACATGCGCAGGCTGGCCAGGTCGAAGGTATCGTAGCTGCGCAAGTATTTGCGAACGTACACCGCGCTGCCACTACCGAACAACATGGCTATAAAAACCAGCGCATATCCGGCCAGGTTTGCGGAGCGCACGTCCGGTAACCCGCTTTCCCCCAAGATGGCCAGCAGCACCGCGCCGCCAAACGCCAGCGTGACGCCAAAGGCTTTGCGCCAGGTGAGCTGTTCCTCGGGCAGGAAAAAATGTGCCATGACCACGGTGATCGCCGGCCCAATGGTCAGCAAGATGGATGTCAGGCCGCTGGACTGGTACTGCATGGAAGTGACGATGGAGGTCATCGGGACGGCAACACCGACGCTTCCCAGCAGCGCGGCCTGCGCCCACAAACGCGGGTCGCGCGGCAGCTTGCGTTTGGGACTGGCAACGTAAATGAGCACATGCGCCAGCGTGGCCAGAATCAAACGCAAGGCCACGTAGTTGACAGGGTGATATTGCCCAACGCTGAAACGCGAGGCGATCAGGGTGGAGCCGAAGAGGAAGCCGAGCAAGAGAACGTAGGGGATGGAGGCAAGGGGCATGGTGTTCAGTGGTCAGTGGTCAGTGTTCAGTGTTCAGTGTTCAGTGGTCAGTCCAATTCTGCCATTTCGCGGCGAAGCGCAGGATGCGGTGGCGGATGTACCAGATGTCCGGGTCCGCGGCGGGGCGTTGTTGTTTGATCAGCGCGATGGCATCTTCGGGGGAGTAGCCCTGGGCGATCAACACACACGCGGCCAGCGCCACCGAGCGGTGTACGCCAGCCGCGCAGTGAACGTATACGTTGCCGCCGGCCGCAATGGCCTCTCGAGCGGCCCGCACGCCCTTAACCAAAGCCCGCATCGGGATCGGCAAGAACGGCGAGTCGAAGGTGTGCAGCCAAAGGACTGGCAGGGGCGGATTATGAGAGTCCGGATAGGGGCGGCGCTCGAAACGCATGTTGATCACCAATGTGACCCCCAGCGCGCGCAGCGTATCGTAATCTTCCGGCAGCGGTGTTGTCCCGACGAAGAGATCGGCAGTGATTTGGGAGTAGTCCACCTGCCAATGGTATCACGGACAGCAAATAATTGGCGAATGAATTGCGGGAGGCAGCATAGGGAGGAGCGTTGCCGGCCACAATACTGAACACTGAATACTGCATACTGAACACTGAACACTGTCACTCCGCCCTGCATCGTGCTACAATCCAGGCATGGAAATTCTGGAATCCAACATCGATCCTCAAGACGAACGATTTCGGGCCAACGCGGCACACCACCGCGGGCTGGCAGAGCAGCTTCGAGAGAGGCTGGCGCGGGTGCGCGAGGGGGGCGGGCGAAAGTATCGAGAACGTCACGAGGCGCGCGGCAAGCTGTTCGTGCGCGAGCGAATCGAACACCTGCTCGACGCCGGCGCCCCTTTCCTGGAGCTGTCCCCGCTGGCGGCCTGGGAGCTTTACGACGGGGCCGCGCCGTCTGCCGGGATCGTGACCGGTATCGGCCGTGTCGCGGGGCGCGAGGTGATGATCGTCGCCAACGACGCCACGGTCAAGGGTGGCTCCTACTACCCCCTGACGGTCAAAAAACACCTGCGCGCCCAAACCATCGCCGAACAAAACCACCTGCCCTGCATCTATCTGGTGGACTCCGGGGGCGCGTTCCTGCCCTTGCAGGACGAGGTGTTCCCCGACAGAGAGCACTTCGGGCGCATTTTCTATAACCAGGCGCGTATGAGTGCAAAAGGCATCCCGCAGATCGCCGCGGTGATGGGGTCGTGTACCGCGGGCGGGGCCTACGTCCCGGCCATGAGTGACGAGGCCATCATCGTGCGCGGCACAGGCACGATCTTCCTCGGCGGCCCTCCCCTGGTCAAGGCCGCCACCGGCGAAGAAGTGACCGCGGAGGAACTGGGCGGCGCGGACGTACACACCCGCCTGTCCGGTGTGGCCGACCACTTCGCGGAGGACGACCAGCACGCGCTGGAGATCGTGCGCCAGATCGTCGCCACGTTGGGGAACGAGGAAAGGCCGCCAGCTGCGGCCCGCAACGCGCCGGAACCGCCTCTGTACCCGCCCGAGGAAATCTACGGCATCCTGCCGCGTTCCTTCCGCGAGAGCTACGACGTGCGCGAGATCATTGCCCGGCTGGTGGACGGCAGCCAATTCCGGGAGTTCAAGGCACGCTACGGCACCACGCTGGTCACCGGTTTTGCCTACATTCACGGCTACCCGGTCGGCATCCTGGCGAACAACGGCATCCTGTTCAGCGAGAGCGCGCTGAAGGGCACACACTTCATCGAGTTGTGCGAGCAGCGCGGCATCCCGCTGCTGTTTTTGCAGAACATCACCGGTTTCATGGTGGGCCGCGAGTACGAGGCCGGAGGCATTGCCAAAGACGGCGCCAAAATGGTACACGCGGTCGCCAACGCCAGCGTGCCCAAGATGACCGTGATCATCGGCGGGTCGTTTGGCGCGGGCAACTATGGCATGTGTGGCCGGGCTTACGAGCCGCGCTTCCTCTGGATGTGGCCCAACGCGCGCATCAGCGTGATGGGCGGGGAGCAGGCCGCCAACGTGCTGCTGACCGTCAAACAAGACCAGCTCGCCAGCCAGGGGAAACCGCCCCTCTCCGCGCAGCAAGCCGAGGCCTTCATGCAGCCCATTCTGGAAAAGTACGAACGCGAGGGCAACCCCTACTACTCCACGGCCCGGCTGTGGGATGACGGGGTGCTCGACCCGGCAGAAACGCGCGATGTGCTGGGGCTGGCGCTGGCCGTGGTGCTGGCCGCACCGCGCCCACCCGGCGGATTTGGCGTGTTTCGCATGTAATCAGCAGTCTCATTCTGAGCGACAGCGAAGAATCTCGGCGGTGGTGGGGGAGATGGAGGTGGATGACGGGGGACGGATGACCGGGGCGTGGTTATTGGGGGTCGGGGCGCTCCGGATTCTTCGGTCGCTGCGCTCCCAGATTCTTCGGGCACTGCGTGCCCTCAGAATGACGGGGGATGTGTGTCATGCCGAGCGACCTGCTGTTGCCTGTGTCATTCTGAGCGACCAGCGGGAGCGAAGAATCTCAACGATGGTGAGGGAGATTCTTCGGGGCTGACGCCCCTCAGAATGACGGGGGGATGTGTGTCATGCCGAGCGACAGCGAAGAATCTCGGCGGTGGTGGGGGAGATGGAGGTGGATGACGGGGGACGGATGACCGGGGCGTGGTTATTGGGGGTCGGGGCGATCGGCCGGTCACCCAGACGGTTGCTGCGCTCCCCCTCCGCTCAGGATGCAATTACCCACTTACCCAATTACCCACTTACCCAATTACCCATCCTTCGACTTCAGGCTCACTCCGTTCGCCTTCCGCTCAGGATGTAATTACCCAATTACCCAATTACCCAATTACCCAATTACC
>JALUWE010000558.1 GCA_027019845.1 Anaerolineales bacterium
CAGCGGGCAGGTAAGGCAAGGCCAGAATGAGCGTATAGATCGTGTCGCCCGGGGAATGCCAGTAATCCACCAGATCATCGCCGCAGTCGAAGCGCGCCCGCAGGTCGAAGATGCCGGAACTGATGTAACCGGGCCGCAGGTGTCCGGCGTCGAGGATGTTTTGCACCTCATTTTCCAGCCTGGCGCTCAACTGCGCCACAGTGGCGGGTTCGGGCGGGCTTTGCACGACCACTACCTCCGCGGGGGGGAGTGCCGTAACGCTGCTGGCATCCGGGGAAAACGCGAGCACGGAATTGCCCCGGTGCATGTACACCTTGCCGTTGTAGGGGATGGGCGGGTTTTGATCGCCATGGTATCCGTAGATGCCGTTTGGGCCGCCGTAAGAGGCATACACATCGTTCGGGCCGCCGTAATAGGCCTGGTTGTAGCCGGGAATCAGTTGATCGAGGTTGTAATTGAAGTACAGCCACTCTCTCTCAGAATCGAACTTTCCGGTTGAGGGCAGGTTTCCGGCGTTGTATTGCTCTGCAAAAATCGAATTCGGAACGCTGATGTCAAAGGCGCCGGCCTGCCGGTCGCAACACAAATTCCAATAGATCAGATTGCCGCCCGCGGAATAGGCCACCGGTTCATCCACCGCGCCCCAATCGGAACTGACGATGGTGATGAACGGGCTGCCCGGCTGCCAGCCGGATATCTGGCCGCCTGCAATGGAGGGGTCGGACATGTAATTGTTAGGCTGGTACAACACGTTGTCCGCGCCGACCACGGGGGGGTAGCGGTTGCCCGCGCCTTTGGCGCCAACCCACAGAATGGGCGCGTACTCCGGCTTGCCGTCATTGTCGAAGTCCGAGGTGTATTCCTGCCCGGTCAGGCGGTCGAGCACGAAATACGTCCGGCGCCAGGGTTTGGCTTCGAAATACTCGGTGATGGGTGTGGTTTTGCCGTTGGGCGTCGTGGTGGCTTTGCTGGTATCGATGGTGGGGGTGCCGCTGGCCCAGCCGCCCGGGGCGGTCCCCAACGGGCCGACCAGCGTGCCGCGCGGGTCCGCATCCTTGTTCGGGTAGATGTCGTCACGGTCGTTGGCAAGCAGCGATCCGGGCCCCAAATCCGACGAGAAACGGTAATTGTTGCTGCCCGCAAAAATGACGTAGTCGTTGTAGATGACCGGCCACCAGGAGTGGAACCCGGCGCCAGGCAGCTTGTCCGATTTCCATATCAGCGCGCCGGTGTCCGCGTCCAGCGCATAGGCGTAGCTGTCGTTGGAGGCAAAATACACCACCCCGTCCTGGTACGCGGCGGAGAAGTGGATCGGGCCGTCGGTCTGGTATTTCCAGGCCAACTGCCCCGCGTTGTTGCCCTCGATATACAGCGCGTAGAAAGCGCCATCGCGATTACCCGCGTACAGTTTGTCGCCCACCACCAGCGGGTTGGTGTCGAAGCCTGCCCCGGCCTGATAGGTCCACAACCCCTGGCCGGTGAAGGCATCGATGGCGTGGAGTTTGCGGTCGAAGCCGCCCACGTAAGCCACGCCATTGTATATCGTGGGAGAATTTCCAAGCGGCAGCTCCGTGGGGTACACCCATTGTTCCGCCCCAGTTTCAGCATCCAGAGCATACAGCCCGCGTGCAGTGGAGACGTACAGCAAACCATTGCTGGCGATGATCTGCGTTCTGGGGAGGATGTAGGCATCGAACGGCTTGAACCAAAGAGGCTTGAGATTTCCTTTGACCTCTTCTGGCACCCAGGATGTTCTGGCGGGATTGGCAGCCACCATCGGCCAGCCATCTGCTACCACAACGCCAGGCTTGCGGATCACAGGAAGATAACTTATAAGACCTGCCGCTCCACCACCCCCATGTGCGCTGTGCCGGGATGCCAAAACACCGCCGAATTCGCTCAAAAGCAGAAAGACGGCGAGCATCATCAGGATCACGAATCTTCGTTTTTTGATTAACATGCCCCCAGTATATCCCACCCATAGGCTGCTATCCAGACGCGTCAAGCCGCCCGAACATCACTCAATAGTACTTTTTTCCTAAATTTTCACGCTCGGAATGCGAAAAAAGGCGCTCCAACACCACGATTCCCCCCAAAAGCACCCAACCGGCCACGCTGGTGGTAAATCCGGTCAGACCGATATTGTACACAAAAGGCAGCACCCAGTCGCCAAACAACCCGACCACGAGCATCCCTGCAAAGCCGCCCAGGGCGGCGTTCAAATACGCCCGCGAAAACCCCTCTGGTACCCGTCCGCGCAGGCGCCAGGCCACCTGCCCGATTTTCGCCAGCAGCCAAAAGTAACCCAACAGGCCAACCACGCCAGTCTGCACCAGGATGTCTATGTAGTTGTTGTGCGAGTTGAACGAGACGTAAAACCCGCGCAACGGGAAAAGCGGAGTGTAGTAATAGTAATTGGCAAAGCCGATCCCCAGGGTCGGGTTAGCAGACAGGATTTTCAGCAAGATCGGGATGGCCTCCAGACGTGTAGACAGGCTGTATTCGTTCACACTCACGATTTGTGACATCAAGCCCAACATCCCCAGGGCCGCGGCCAACAGCAACACCATCCCCATCCGCCAGGAACGCAACGCGGTGATCACCCACAGTGTGATGAGCACCGGTAGCCATCCGGAGAGGTCCTTGAACTTCAATCCGAAAAGAATGTACATACTGGACAGTAACACCCCCACCAGCACAGCTTTCCAAACCACACGCAACCGTGAATTGAAAAGCACCTGACCATAGCTCAGGGCGATTATCCACACCCAAAACAGGCTGCCGGTAGCGCCAAAAATCGTTCTGATGAGCGATCTGGCAGGCGGAATCGCCAATCCCACTGCGTTTACCGATCCCACGATGATGAAAATCCACGTCAACCACTTCAGCCAACGCAGATCTTTGATCTGGTTGGCGGTCAGCACAAAAGCACCGAAGGAAAGCGCATACACCGCAAAACCACCCAGTTGCGCATCCAGCGGGGCAGAACGGGCATAAGGGAACCACGGAAGCTGCCCCATGGCGAACGAAAAAACCGTAATCACGATCAATACCAACGCCGGGGCCATCGTCTCGGAAGAGACCAGCCGGATCTCGCGCTGTTGGACCACCATCACCACGATCCATAACCCCAGCAAAAATGCGACCAGGAACATGGCGGCGTTCGCACCACCTGGGCCGGTGTAGTGGATCAGCATCCCGGAAAGAATAATGGCAATCGGCCCCAGGGAGGGCCAGCGGAGGAAAACCAAAACCACCGGCAACCCTCCGATGAGCGCAATCACCATTATTTTTTGAGAGTCGGTGGCCAGGTATGCCAACAGCGCGCTGAGCAGCAGAACGCCGGCAATCAGCCCCAGGCGAAGCCAGTGGGCGTTGGCAATGTGAGGCCGGCGAAGACGGGATAGCAGTGGAAAGCTCATTTGGAGGTCAAGTCCTGTAAAGATGAGGAGAAAGAGGCTGGCCCCGTATGGATGGGGCCGAATTTTTTTCGCCCCTCTTGGAAACCGCGGTAAATACACCCTCCCAGAATCCATCTGCGGAGCGGTCTTCTCAGTGGGGTATTTCTCAGCCGGGCAAAAGCAAATTCCATCAACGCCAAAATTGGGGGCAAAGCGGAAATCCGGCGGGCAATTTTGCGCGCCACAAGCGCCAGCGAATCATGTTGGAAGTTGATCGGGGTTTTGTCTGCGAACATGGGAAGGTGATGCACGAGAGCGGGATTTTTTTGAAACAGCACCACCGCGCGGTATGCAGCCTCCCGCAGCCGTTTCTTCTGGCTCTCCAGGGATACGGCAACGTGATCGCGGTGCCAGCAAATGGCCTGTTTGTGTTGCAGAAACTCAAACCCCTGGCAATAGGCGCGGTAGGCCATATCCACGTCGCACCAGATGCTGGAACCCGAAAAGCCCAGCCCATCCATCATGCCGATAGCGAAATAAGCCTCGCGGCGCAGGGACATATTGTTGCTACAAACATCTACGAACGGCAACGCGGCCATACCCGCGGAGGTGGGGGGAGGCGGGCGATAAGCCGGGTCGTGGAGCGGGTTGGTGTCCGCCAGCCAGAGAATGTCCGTTCCGACCACGATGCGTTTGGGATGGGATACGTGTTCGGGAACCACGTGTGCCAGGTAGTTTTTCTCCAGCAAAATGTCATCGTCCAAAAAGAGCAAAATGTCAGCCTGGCTTTGCTGCGCGCCCAGGTTGCGGGCCGCCGCGTCGCCCTGGTTGGTTTGGCGGAAGTAGCGCAGCCGGAAGGGGAAAGGCTGGCCTGCGATCTCACCCGTGCCGTCCGAGGAGCCGTCATCCACCACGATCACCTCGAAGCGGTCCGCGGGATAGGTCTGCTGCGCCAGTGAATCGAGCAGCTCGCGCAGCCATGCTTTGCGGTTGTAGGTGGGGATGATGACGCTGACGAAAGGTTGGTTCATGGTTTGCACGCCGCGGCTTGCAGGAGAAAGTTTTCGATCTGATCCATCATTTTCTGGCGGGTGAAATGTTCGAGCACGGTCTGGCGCCCGGCCCGGGCCAATTGGCGGCGCAGACCGGGGTCTTCAGCCAGACGAACGATGCAGCGGGCCAGCGCGTGGCTGTCGCCGGGCGGGAACAACAGGCCGTTTTCGCCATCGCGCACGATCTCGGCACTGCCCCCGGCCGGGGTTGCGACCACCACCATCCCGGAGATCATACCCTCCAGCACCACGCGCGCAAAGGGTTCGGGCCAGATGGAGGGCACCAAAAGCACGTCGTGGGCGCGCATCAAGGCGGGCATCTCCTCCAGAGGGACGCGGCCCAGGAACGAGAGGGCGTCCTCCAGGCCCAGGCGGGCGCTCAGGGCGCGCAGTTGCTGCTGGTAGGCGGCCTGGCCAGAACCGGCCAGGTTGAGCACAACGCGGTTACGGCCCTGTTGCACCAGTTCGGCCAGCGCGTGGATGGCGGTCTCGACGCCTTTTTCGGCAGCCAGCCGCCCGGCATAGAGCAGCCTCAACGGGGGAGATGCGAGTTGCGGGCTGTCCCCGGCCTCCGCCTCCCGGCTTGTGGTTGCATCGAAGGAGGTGCGGGCGCGCGAAGGTTTTTCGAGGGAAGACAAGTCCGCTGAATCGCCTGCCCCCACATCCAGACCGGTGTAAATGACGCGGGCATGTTCCAGCGGCAGGCCTGCATCGATCAGTTCCCGTCGGGTGGCCGCGCTGACGCACATGGCGTGGGGAAAACTCAGCCCAGGGGGCGGCGGTTCACGGCGCAGCATTGCCAGCGCGAGGGGCCGCAGCAGACCTTTGGGCAAACGGGTCTTCCAGCTTTTGGCCGGGGTGCGCCAGTACATCTCGTGCTGGCTGGGCAGCGTGGGCCAATACTCCGCGAAGCGGTAGGCCACTTTGCCGGGCACCAGTCGCTCGGCCAACGCGGGCAGCGAGCGCGGCAGGTTCCACATGCCCCAGATGAAAATCACGTCGGGCTGGAAGGCCGCGATCAAGCGTTCCAGCCGCGCCAGGTTGTGCCGCTCCCGGCGTTTACGCTCGAGGAAGAACGTCCGGATGTGGCGCAGGGGGGCCATGTCCATTTCCAGATACAGCCAGCGGCGGACACCCTCTTCGGTGACGGGCACGTTACCGGTGCCGTGCATACTGGTCAGCACCAGGCAGTCGTGCCCGCGCGCGGCCAGCCCTTCCACCACGTCGCGGCACGATTTCCCCTGGCCGCCGATCTCGTAGGGGGGGTAGTAGTTGGTGAGGAAGAGGATGCGCATGGGGAGGAGGGGGGAGGGGGGAGGGGGGAGTGGGGATAGGGGATAGGGATAGGGAGGAGGGATAGGGAGGGGGAATAGGGAT
>JALUWE010000559.1 GCA_027019845.1 Anaerolineales bacterium
GTCCAGGTATTCCACCGTCACCTCGTAGGTCCCCGCCCGACTCGGCGCGAAGATACAGTCGTAGCGCTCCGCCGAATGAGTGGTGAGGCTCCTCACTTCGATGGGCCTGGGAAAGGGCCGCCCGTCCGAGCCATGCACCTCCGCGGTCAGGCCGCCGAAGGTGATTCGCTGGGGCAGGTAACCGGCGTTGATATAGCGTACCAGCAGGCGCTGTCCCCGGGTCATGCTCACCGCCACGCGGGGATCGGTGAGCGCCGACTGCGCGCCGTCCACCCCGGTGATGAGGAAGTAGTCGGGATTGAGATCGTTGAGTCCCACGTCGGCGCCGCAGGTGCCTGCTGCCCAGTCCAGCGAGTGCCACGAGGAGTCGAACTCGTCGCAGGCCCACACGGCCTCCACGTCATAGCTCGGACCGCCCGCGTAGAGGGTCCCCGGCCCTTCCGGCGGATCGATGATCAGGGCGCCGTACATGCCCATTTCCGCGTGCAACACCGTGTTGGTGTGACAATGGTAGAAATAGGTCCCTGCGTGCGCCGCCTTCCACTGGTAGGTGTAGGTGCCGTCCACGTCGAAGGAGTAGTGTCCGACGCCGTCGTTTTCCGTGCTCGGCTCGATGCCGTGATGATGAATGGTGTGCAGCCACATCATGCCGTTGTTGGAAAACACCGTGTGTACGATCTGGCCCTCGGTGACGCGTATCGCCGGCGAGGGAAACTGTCCCGCCATCATGCCGCCTTCGGTGAAGCCCCAGACGCGAACGCTGTTGCCATCGTCCATGGTCACCGAGCCGTTCATGTAGACACTGCGCTCGAAGCTCACGTCCGGCGTGACGATCCCCGGCGTCGCCGGTGCATCGGGATAGACGTAACAGGCCCCGCGACCGCCGCCGCCCATGCGGCCTTCCTTTCGATACTTTTCGAGATACTGAAACATGTGTCACCCCCTATTTGAATGCAATGGTCGTTGCCAGGCCAAACTGGTAGAAGCCCCCGCCTGCGGTCTGCGTCATTTCGTCGTGCAGGTGCATGGGGTAGTAACCGGTGCTTACCGGGGGCCAGGCATCGGGTGGGGGCTCGAAGGGGTAGATCACGTCCAGGCTTCCCATGTCATTGGGCAACATGAGGGTATCCTTGCGCCACACATCGGCACGCGGCTGGCCGTTGCGCGCCAGCCATTCCACGTGGTTGGCGTGAAAATGCACCGAGTGCATGGCCATGCCCGCGTTGAGGATGCGCACCAGGCTGCGATCACCGACGGAGCCGGACAGGCGGGTGTCGGGCGCGTAGCCGGCGTCGATGTCGGGATTGCCGTAGTCGGGATGGCCCGGCACGCGCATGGAGCGGCCGTTGATGGTGAAGTAGCGGGGCGTGTAGGCGGTGTTGGGTGTCCGCCCATTGCGCACGCGCTCGTGCCAGGCCGGATCGATTTCCGTCATCACCCAGGTGTACTGCTGCCTGAAGGTCGGGCTGCCGGCATAGAGTTCATCGCCTGAGCCGGAGGGCATCACCGCGAAACCGCCATGCAGTCCCACGAGGCGGTTGTAGGGGGCGTTCTCGCCGTCGTGGTACAGATGGCTCCCCACCCGGTCGGCCGTGAAGGTGACCGTGCGCGTCTCGCCGCCGGCGATGGGTCCGCTGTCCACCATGCCGGGGATGACGAAACTGTGCGTCGTCCCCAGGGTGTTGACGATGGTCACCGACACCGTGTCGCCCTCCTGGACGATGAACGGCGCGCCCGGGACCTGCAGGCGGTTGTCGGCGTCCGCGAAACTGCGGGCATAGACATCCACCCCGTCGGGCTGGGTCGTGAAACCTTCGGTGATGTACAAGGTGCGTGTCACGGTTGCCGCGTGTGCGCGAGGGCTCCAGGCGAGCAGTCCACCCGCTCCGGCCATCGCGCCAGCCACGCCCGCGGCACCTGCACGCAGGAATGTCCTTCTTTTCATGTAGATTGTCCTCGTTATCGTTGTGAAAACTGGCGGACAATCCCGAATTGCTTCCGGCTGTTCTTTGGTTTGGTAAATAGTTATGCGCGACAGGAAGGCGGGTCAGGTCACGGGCGATAGCGCAGCACTGCCGGACATCAGACGTCCCCGGGAGAATTCCCAGGCACCGGGTAAGAAATCACCAGGGCGCTTTTTCGCACAGCTGGGGAGATCGAATTGTGATAAATATCACACTTCCGACAAAATATGATAAATGTGACAACTTCTCCCGGCCGTAATACCGACGAACTAAACGCCGCTCGCCACGCGGTTTACCGCCAGACCCGCGCCATGCTTTGGCCCTAACCGGTCATGGCGAATGGCGTGGTGCCGCCGGGCTGGCTATGCTTGGTCGATACATCGAAGATCACGGAGGCGGGTATGCATGCACGGATCACGCGGACACTGTTGTCCATGCTCTTTCTCTTCGGCGCGGGCGAGGCCATGAGCGCCCAGATGGTACCCGTCCAGCATCCGTCGGGGCTCGCGTTCTCCCGTCCCGCCGACTGGACCGTGCGCGAGGGCGACGACGGGCTGTACTTCTTCCCCCCGGGCACCACCGCCACCGGCAGCACGCCGCCCGAGTACATGTTCATGGGCATGGCGCCCGCCCCCGAGGTCCGCTCGGCCAGTGACCCGGCGGTGGTGGGCTATTTCCAGCAGCTGCTCGCTTCCGCGGTCCCGGGCAGCCGCCGCGACGGCAACATCCGCAGCATGAAGACCGGCGTGGGCCAGGCCGCCATCATCCCCTTCACCGGCAAACCCAACGGTATCGATTCCGCCATTCTTGTCTATGTGGTGGTCAGGGACGAGGAGGGGCTCTACCTCATTCATGTACGCAACAAGGATGCACGCAGCGATCCGAAACTGGGCAGAGCCATTTTCGCCAGCCTCAATCTCAAGTTGCAGATCGACCCCGCGCTCACCGGCGCGTGGACTCGCACCGAACGCTCATCCAGCACGGTGGGCTCCGTGGATCCCTCCATGTTCTCCAACACCCGTTATATCCGTTATGAATTCGATGGCGCGGGTAATGTCAAACTGACCCAGAGCGTCACCGACTCCTCCGTATCCGATGATGTTTCCATCATCGACAGTGGCGGCAGCGTCCTGCGCGGGCGCTACTCATCGCTGGGCAAGGAACTCTACATCGAGTGGGAAGACGGCGGCGAAGCGCGCTGGGAATACTCGGTGTTTCCCGACTACAACGACGGCCACCTGATCCTGAAACTCAAGGACATGGACGACGGCAAGGAGAAGTTCTACAACCGGGCGCAGTGAGTGCGGCCCCACAGGGCCATGTTAATCGGGAACAACTTCAAACTCCCTCTTGAGGGACTGCGAGATGACCTCGCCTGCCTTGTTCAACGCATGGATCTCAACCTGATAGGTTGCGGGGGACAGGCTTATCCCTTCCTCCGCGAGGCTTACACGCGTGAGGTCTGTTTCCAGAATCCATGGCCGCATTAAGAATACCGGATGCCAGTAAGCAGAGCCGCCCCGCTGAACCCGTTTATTCATGGATAACCGGTAAACCGCTGCTCCAGGGTAATGTGCCCATGTAAAGACAATCTCCTCACCGGGCTTGTAACGCCTCTTTACACCGTCCAGCGCAACCGGATCGACGAACCTGAATGTAAACCCCGCTCCGGGCCTTTCCGGCGTAACCTTGGTCGATTCGATGTCGCATGGCACGGATGGATCATTGATCTTCCCGCCAAGCAGCTCATCGGCGCTATCGCTGTCCAGTTGAAATCCATTAATCGCATAGTCGCCCGTGGGTACCCGGATGACATACCTGCCCAGCTCGTCGGTCGTGGCCCACTCCGTATAATAGGACGCTCCATTTACCACCAGCCTGAGTCGCAGGCCCTTGACCGGCACCCCATTGACATAAGCGGCACCCTCGATGCGACCATCCCCGGGATCAAGCACTGAGAGACCCTTGTAAGGGATGCCGTAAGGGATCTCTAAACGGATGTAGCAGATATCGTGATACGCGCCGAGGTACCTTTGCCGCGTCGGAGGCACTCTGACTACATGCTCTTCCGCCTTGCCCTTTCCGGACGCTGCCTCGGGCCCCCTCTCGAAACCCCATGGCACCAGCAAGGAAAAGACAAGTATCAGGATCAGAACCAGTCCGCCAATGACGGCAACGACAGTCCCAATCAGCAGCCCTTTCGAAAAGTTCTTATCCATATAGAGAGTGTTTTTGGCAGGGAAACGTGGTCTGTCCCTTAATATCCGCTTGTCCCTTATAATATCCGCTATTTCCTTAGGGTTTAACTTTTCGCCCACCGAGTTCTCACATAACGCCATGCTAACTTGCCATTTTATACAGTGCAAAACAAAGTGGCGCACTGTATAAAATGGTCAATGTTGAGCTAATTGTTGGGCTAAGTTGCATCAAAACCATCCCAGCCCTCCCATTTTTTAGGATCGGTATTAATATCAACATCAATATCACTAAAAGCTTTGTTGCTTATATCTACTGGGAAACTATATGTTTTGCTATCAGAGACTTGTGATGATGTATCCCTCAATGTCCCGCTTACTAAAACAAGCACTTCATGAACATTATCAATCAAGATTTCTTCGCCGCAACTACAAAATAATCTTTTATCACCAGATATGTAGGCTTTAACATACGCGGTAAATGGTACTCGGTCACTTGCAATGGGCCAAACACCGCTACCATGAATATCAAGTTTTTGATTTCTTATAACCTCATTTCCATTTTTCTTTTTCTTTATAACACGAGCGTAAACATCATATTTGACGTTTACGATAGGTCGAGTAGTTGAGTTATAAAATCTAATAGCCGCAACATATCCTTTTTCCGGATGATGATAAAGTGAGATTTTGTTTCTAAATATAAATGCTTGGTTAGGTGTAACCAAACGGTAGACAATAGCCCCAAGAAATAATGCTGGCAACATTAAACCAAGAAAGTTAGCAACAATATTTATGATGCCATGCCATGAAAACGAACCAGATACCTGAATATCAGAAGCGCCAACAGTTGATAGTACCAGCAGCGCCTCCTGAAGCCAGTAATAATAGGTATTGGTATTACATTCAGGTGCCGTAATGTAGTAAAGAGCGCCAACTAACATAGAGGTCAACAGAATACATAGGGTAAACCAACCAAAAAGCCCTGGTAAAGTTCTCTTCGCCAGTATCTGGCTAATCTTATTTGGCGTACGGGGATGATTACTCATAATAACCTATAGGTTTTAGCCTAACTGTAATTAGGGGCCCTAAATGAGTACTTCAAACACGTCATTTGGGACCAAATAATACGGTGCCTTCAACAAGATCATCGTGTTGACTATTTTTGTTGGGTGTCTGTTTCATCCTGCCATGGCCGTTGGAACCGGCACAGGAATACGGCGGGTGCTTGGGGGGGTGGGCACATCCCTGTTCTCTGTTAAGGATGTTTCACATTCTCAGCTTGATCAAGTCCTGGTCTGTAAGTCCGCGCATATAAGCAAGCGCTTAAACTCACTGCATGCGCCGTTCGTGGCAGCGCTTCGGGGTGTCTTCCAACAATCCCACCCGGCTAAAGCCCCTGTTTTTCCTGCGTTTTTTGTCCGTTCTTGCCACTGTCCTGCTGTCGCCCCGCTGTCCGATGGGCCATAATAGGCGCTCGGTGTATTTCAGATATATATAGAAGGAATTCCATGACCGCGCAGGCCATCAAACCCGAAGAGTGTTTTATCGAGAACGAGCCCTACTACGAGCCGGTGGGTGATGAGATCGCCATTTTCACCTCGGCCTGGGAGCAGAAGCTGCCGGTATTGCTC
>JALUWE010000560.1 GCA_027019845.1 Anaerolineales bacterium
CTCAGCCGCGCGTCCGCTGCCAATATCAACGAGGGTAGCTCTTCCCTTTGCAGGTGCCATTCACGCATGGCACTATTGTAATGGCTGGCGCTCATTTTTGGGAAAAAGGTTGGTGAGAAAGCCCCTGCCAATGCACACTGACAGTACTTACGCCGTTGAGACCTCACAGGTCTACTATCACACGATGCAGGAAGATGTTACCCAAAACAGATTGCATCCGGGCATCTCCATGCGCTTTGAGACCTGTGAGGTCTGGGTGCGATTTTTCAAGTGCGTAAGTCTTATCACTGATTTTCGGTCATTTGTGCTAGAATCTGACCAGCACGTATCCCGGCGAGGTTCCTATGCAGATTGCGTATCCAAATCAAGACGAATTGAAACGCACGTTGGCTGAAGCCCCGGCAAATTCTCTCGATTTCATCGTTCTGGCTACCGGCGCGCTGTTCCCACAGGAAAACCTGCCCGCGCTGAAAGCCTGCCTGTCCGATTGTGTCCGTGTGCTGAAGAACGGCGGGCTGCTCTTCGTCCAGGGACGCCCGGATTATTTGCCTGAGTTGGGCGTTTTTTTGGATGAACGCCTGAGGTTCAAATATTGGATCGCGCTCCAGTCGTCTCTGCACCAGCCCACCCAGGGGCTTCCATCCGTCCACGCGGCTGTGTTGCTCTTCACCAAAGGCAATGGACGCTTCAACGTCAGGCGCACTCGCTTTCCGCATCAGTATTGCGCGGCCTGTGGGAAAACGCTCAAAGACTGGGGCGGCAAATCACACCTGATGCACCCGCAAGGATACGTGATCTCGGATGTGTGGAAGGACTTGCCGGTCGAGGACAACTACGGGCGTATCTCCCAGACGGTGTTGGAAACCATTTTGCGCATGTTGGATTTCGGATCGAGGCGTACAGAGGGGACACTATTCACCGCCGAGCGTGAACCTATCAAGGGTCTGATCGGCCCCAAAGATGCCATTGCCGGGCGGTCCGCTGCCGTTACCGAACCACGCGGGCAGTATTCCCTGCCGGGTTTCCAAAAACCCGAATACGAAGCACCCTTGTCAACCCCCAGCGTGCTTCCCAATCGTATGTTCAACGTCATCCACCATGGGGATGCTCTCGAGACGCTCAAACAGTACCCAGACGCTTCCATCGATCTGGTATTTGCCGATCCGCCCTACAATCTGGACAAACCCTATACCCGCTATGATGACGAGCGCGAGGAGCAGCAATATATTTCGTGGTGCAACGACTGGCTGCGCGAATACATCCGGGTGCTCAAGCCTACCGGTTCGCTGTACGTGCTCAATCTACCTCGCTGGAGCATGTATCATGCCGCCTTTTTGAACCGGTATTTGTATTTCCAAAATTGGATCGTGTGGGACGCGCTTTCGGAGCCGCGCGGCAAACTGATGCCTGCGCACTACGGGTTGCTGTTTTACACCAAAAGCCCCAAGGGGTTCACGTTCAATTACGATGCTGTGGGCGAATTGGATGCCCCCTATTACTGCCTGCGTGCCTCCTGCATTCGTAAACGCAAGGCAAACGGCATAGACGACAAGGTGCCTTTGACCGACATCTGGTGGGACGTGCATCGTATCAAACACAAACGGGATCGAGACTATCACCCCTGCCAGTTGCCGGATGCCTTGTTGGAACGCATCATCCGTCTCTCGACCAATGAAGGGGATGTGGTGCTGGACGCGCTGGTCGGCGTTGGTACCACCGCGGTCGTAGCTGCCAGGCTCAACCGCCGTTACGTGGGCATCGATCTGGACAAGAATTATGTAGAGATCACCCGTAAAAAACTGGCTGAAGTGGAACAATACGGCACCGTTCACCGTCAAAGTATCCCGAAACCCAAACGCAAATATACCAAAAAGGAATTGCAGCTTATCTTGCGCAACCTGGCAAACGAACTCGGACGCCTGCCAACCCCCGAAGATGTGGACAAAATCAGCGGCTACGACAGCAAAATTTTCCTCGAAGTCTTCCCAACCTGGGGGAAGGCATTAAAAGCGGCCAAAAAGCCATAGGCTGTATATTCGATAGCCCATTCACAATTCCCCATTCACAATTCACAATTAAGGAGTTCCTCCCCATGACCTCCCACCCCGCCCCTCGCGGCCTCTACTTTGAAGAATTCCACACCGGACAACGCATCGTCACCGCAGCCCGCACCGTCACCGAAGCCGACATTGTTCGTTTTGCCGGGCTGTCGGGCGACTACAACCAGATTCACACCGACGCCGAATTCAGCAAAACCACCCCCTTTGGCCAGCGCATCGCCCACGGCCTGCTGGTGCTCTCGATTGCCTCCGGCCTGGCCGTCCAAACCGGTTTCATGGAAGGCACCGTCATCGCGTTTCGCGAAATCAACAACTGGAAATTCTCCAAACCGGTCTTCATCGGCGACACCGTTCACGTGGAACTCGAAGTCACCGAGACCAAACCGCTGCCCCGGCTGCGCGGCGGCGCGGTCATCATCAAACTCAACGTCGTCAACCAACACGGCGACACCGTCATGCACGGCACCTGGACCGTCCTCATGGCGAGCAAACAAAGTTGAAAGCCGGAAGTTTAAGTTTTACGTTGGTACCCCTCCCCAAACTCGAACTCAACTCAAAACTCGACCCCTCCCATGCCCGAAGAAGAGAACCCCACCCCTGAAGAACAACCGCCCGAAGACACTATCGCCCGCTTTCGACGCCTGTACGCCGAAGGCAAGGCCTGGGAGGAGCACGTTCATGATGATCGGGAATCGAGAATCGAGAATCGGGAATCGGGAATCGAGAAGCAGGAGGCAGAATCCCCGCAACCACCCAACCGGGAACCACCCGACCAGGAACCAAGCCAGGAGCCAGGCCACCCCCCCACCGTCGACGAAACCATCCCCCCCTCCAAAGCCTACCGCGCCGCCAGCACCCCGCCCCCGCCGTTGGGCACCACGCCGACCAAACGCCTCCCCGCGCTGGACGAACGCGGTATGCCCCTGCCGCGGCGGGTGGACGAGATCGACGTGGACGCCACGCGCGTCTCCCCCGCGGCCTACGCCTCCCGCCCGGTCTCGCGGCCCGCGCCGCCCCCCGCGTCTCCCGAACCCATCTCCGCCCCCCTCCCCGCGCCCGCGGGTCGCAGTTGGCGCCCTGCCCTCGGCTGCCTGCTGCGTCTGGTGATCGTCACCCTCTTCCTGGGCGCGCTGATCGTGCTGGCGGGCGGCTCTTTCGTGCTCTACCAGTACTACCAGATCGCCGCCACCCTGCCCGACGTGAGCGAACTGCGCAACCGTGCCTCCCAATTCGAGACCACCCGCATCGTAGACCGCAACGGCGATGTGCTCTACGAAATCATCGACCCCAGCGCGGGCCGGCGCACCTACGTCACCCTCGACAAAGTCTCCCCCTTCGTGATCGCCGCCACCATCGCCACCGAAGACAAAAACTACTACAGCCACCCCGGGTTCGACCCCATGGCCATCCTGCGCGCCTTCTGGCAAAACTACCAGAGCGGCGAAACCGTCTCCGGGGCCTCCACCATCACCCAACAGGTCGCCCGCAACCTGCTATTCGACCCCGAAGAGCGCGGCCAACTGACCTACATGCGCAAAGTGCGCGAAGCCCTGCTGGCCGAAGAGATCACCCGCCGCTACACCAAAGACGAAATCCTCGAACTCTACCTCAACGAAAACAACTACGGCAACCTGGCCTACGGCATCGAAGCCGCGGCCCAAACCTACTTCGGTACCTCCGCGGACAAACTCACCCTCGGGCAGGCCGCCTTTCTGGCCGGATTGCCGCAGGCCCCCTCGGTCTACGATGTGTACACCAACCGCGAGGTGGCAATCGGGCGACTGCAACAGGTGCTGGTGTTGATGTTCGAGACCAGCCAGGAACAAAACTGCATCTTTGTCGGCGCGGGCCGCTCTCCGGTGTGCGTCAACGCCGCCGAGGTGGGCGCGGCCCTCGAAGAAATCCAGAACTACCAATTCCCCAGCCCCGACATTCGCTTCCGCTACCCCCACTGGGTCAACTTCGTGCGCATCCAGCTCGAAGAACGCTTCGACGCCCAAACCATCTACCGCTCCGGCTTCACGGTCTACACCACCCTGGACCCCGAATGGCAGGACATGGCCGAGCAAATCGTGGCCGCCCAAATTGCCAACCTGGCCGACAAAAACGCGGGCAACGCCGCGCTGGTCGCCCTCGACCCCAAAACCGGCGAAATCCTCGCCCTGGTCGGCTCGGTCGATTACGACAACCCCGACATCGACGGCCAGGTCAACATGGCGCTGGCCCCCCGGCAGCCCGGCTCCTCCATCAAACCGATCACCTACGTGGCCGCGTTCGAGAAAGGCTGGACCCCCGCCACCCTGATCTGGGACGTGCCCTCCGAATTCCCCCCCTCCGGCGACCCCAACGACCCCCGCCCGCCCTACAAACCCGTCAACTACGACAAACGCTTCCACGGCCCGGTCACTGTGCGTTCCGCGCTGGCCAACTCCTACAACGTCCCCGCGGTCAAAGCCCTGCAATTCGTCGGCATCTACGACAACCCCGACACCCCGGAACGCGATGGCATGATCGCCATGGCCGAACGCCTGGGCATCACCTCCTTCACCCGCCCGGATTACGGCCTGTCGCTCACCCTGGGCGGCGGCGAAGTCTCGCTGCTCGAAATGGTGGGCGCGTACTCGGTGTTTGCCAACGGCGGGCGCCGCATCCCGCCGGTCGCCATCACCCGCATCGTGGATAGCAGCGGCAATGTGGTGTTCGAGTACCAGCCGCCCAACGGCGAACAGGTCATCCGCCCCGAACACGCCTTCCTGATCTCCCACATCCTCTCGGACAACGCCGCCCGCACCCCCGCGTTCGGCCCCAACTCCGTGCTCAACCTGCCCTTCCCCGCGGCGGCCAAAACCGGCACCACCAACGACTTCCGCGACAACTGGACCATCGGCTACACCCCCGACGTGGTGGTCGGCGTCTGGGTCGGCAACGCGGACAACACCCCCATGGTCAACACCAGCGGGCTGACCGGCGCGGCCCCCATCTGGGCCGAGTTCATGCAGTTCGCCGCTCCCCGCATGTCCGGCGGCGCGCCCAGCTTCTTCACCCCGCCCGCCGGGATCGTCGAAAAAATCATCTGCGCCATCTCCGGCGCCGAACCCTCCCGCTACTGCCCCGAGCAGCGCTCCGAATTCTTCGCCGCAGACCAGCCCCCCCTCAACGAAGACGAAGACCTGTGGGCCGAAGTGCTGGTGGATACCTGGACCGGCCTGCGCGCCTCGGAATTTTGCAACCAATTCACCGACGAGCGCGTGGTGCTCAACGTCAGCGACCCCTGGGGCGTGAAATGGATCAAAGAAACCGACCAGGGCCGGGAGTGGGCCGAGAGCATGGGCTTCGAGCGCCCCTTCCAGTTCGTACCCCCGCGCGCCTGCAACCAGGACGACCCCCGGCCGATCATCACCCTGAACGCGCCGGCCAACGGTTCGACCGTCACCACCACCACCGTCGAAATCATCGCCCAAATCGACGCCACCGGCGGCTTCGAGAGCTACCGCATCGAATTCGGCACAGGCGACGACCCCAACGACTGGCAACTGATCGCCGAAAGCGACCAGCCCGCCAAAGATTTCCAGACCGTCGCCACCTGGGAACTTGACCCGTATTCCCCGCCCGGCACGGTCACCTTACGCATCTATCTGGAGGGCGAAGACGATGCGTATGCCGAACAGCGCATCCAACTCAACCTCGACATCCCCACCCCCACCCC
>JALUWE010000561.1 GCA_027019845.1 Anaerolineales bacterium
ACCCTAAATGGGGGCCTTCCGTCAAATCCAGGTCGGGTTCGGAGGGGAAGGGCAGGTGTTCGATGGTCCAGGCGGCCTGATTCGCGGGCAAGCTGTCGTCTGGGACGCGCTGGATGTAGACGGGCAGCAGCTCGTAGGGGGTTTGTTCTGCGATGCGCGCCACGTTGAGCAGGTTCCAGGCCAGCAGACGTTCGCCGGGCAGGGGGGTGGGGTCAGAGCGGCGGCCAATATCGGGCTGGGACTGCGAGCGGCGGAGGACGCCGTAAACGGTCACCTGGCCGGTTTGCGCGAATTGCTGGCCCTCTCCGGGCGTATACAAATCCGCCGGAATCCAGCCGCGGTTGATCAGCACAGCTTGATCGGTGCCTGCGATCCGCAATGGGGTGATCAGGTCTACGCCCAGGCGGTTGCCCCAGACCTGGTTGCGTAGGGCGACTTCGTACTCCGGATCGTATTCCCCTTGCACGATCACCTGCCGGTATTCCATGTTTTCGAGGTCCAGGTGTAAGGTTTCCGCGTTCAGGGTCAAGGGCGGTTGTGCAATCTGTTGGCTGACACGGGCGTTGAAGGCTCTGCGCTGCTCCAGGCGGTCCAGTTGCCACATACCCAATCGGATCATCACCCCCACCGCGGCGATTACCAGCAAGGTCGTCCACCACCACCGACGGTTAAAAAAGAGGAGGGGGTTCATTCTTGAAAAGTCGCACCCGGACCTCACAGGTCTCAAAGCGCATGGAGATGCCCGGATGCAATCTATTTTGGGTAAAATTTTCCTGCATCGTGTGGGGGTAGACCTGTGAGGTCCCAAGCGTAAGTATCGTAAATGATTTACGTCTCAACAACGCGCGGCTTGAGCGGGAAAAGGATCAGACTATACACAAACAGAAAGGCGACTGTGGCCGGTGTCACATATATGAGGGCGATCAGGCGCAGGTTGAGCGTGGTTCGCTCGCGCACGTCGAGGCTGAAATACTGCGAAGGGTGGAAAGAGCTGGCCAGCGCGTAATTATTGACCTCTTCGAGCAACATGCTTGCGCTTGCGCCCGCGGGAATGCGCAGCGAACCAAGCTGGTGGTCTATCGAATCCTGGTTGCGTACGATCAAGGTGTCCCCCATGACGAAAGTCATACCGCTGGGAATGGCAGGTTCCTCCTCTCCCGCGGCTACCTTCGCAGCCGTGCCAGGGGGGATGACGAGTTCCACCTCTTGGGGCGGGCGGTCGGCATCCGATTTCAGGAAATAGTAGGCTGCCTCGCTCATTGCGCCTACGAAGAGCAAAGAAATGACGAGAAGCAACAAGAACCTTCGTGCAGCAAGCCGCAGGATTTGCTTGTCGATCACGCTCGTACCTCAATTGCAGTTCTCATGCCAGCTATTGCTGGTGTCATTCTGAGCGATAGCACGGGGCATCATCCAATGACGAGCGAGCCGATCAGGTACAACGCGGGGTAGAAGAACACCCAAACCACATCGACAAAGTGCCAGTAGACCGCGCAAGCCTCCACAGCCCAGTGCCGTTCAGCGGTATAGAGGCCTTTTTTGCCATTGCGCCACACCACCCACAAAAAAATGATGCCGGTGAACACATGGAAAGCGTGAAAACCCGTCATGGTGTAGAAAATGGCGCCATGCACGCCATCTGCTGGGCCAAAGGGCGCGATCTGCCATTCGACAGCCACCACGCCCAGCAGGAAGATCGTGCCCAGGATCATGGTCACGAGCGTGTTCCGCAGGAAGGTCTTCACATCACCCGCGCCAATGGCGATTTCGGCACGGTTCATAAAAAAGCTGCTGAGCAACAAAATGGAAGTAACCACCAGGCCTAACGTCTGGTTGAGTTCTGGACGGCTGTCTCCCAGCAGATTGAAGCGGGCGATAAACAAGCCGCCGAACACGAAAGCATCAGAGATGATGAACAGCCACAAGCCGAGGCGGTTGTTGATCAGTTTCTCACGGTATTCAGCCAAAGAGTCTGCCTGAGCACTCATGCGTGTTCCTCCTCATCCGAAAAGAGACGGCCAATGTTCATATAGCGTGTCACAATAAAATATGCCTTTCCAAGGCCAAACAGGATCATCAGCGCGGCGATGTTGCTGGTTGCGCTGATACCCAGAATAAACTCGCCGATAGTGAACAAAATTAAGGCGTAAAAGGCTAACAGGTTCCAACTATAATCGGGTTTTGGTTTTGTTTCATCCATCGATCATTCCCTTTCTTTGAAATCTCAATCACCGGCTGGGGCAGCACTCATGTTGACATATACAGAGCCTGGGAGACCATAATCGTAGGGTTCGCCCACCACCTCGAAGGGTTGCTGCGCGTAGTTGTGTACCGGCACAGGGGAGGGGAGCTGAAATTCAGGGGAGCGTGAATTCCACGGGTTGGCGGGGGCTTTCTGGCCGGAGCGCAGACTGATGATCATGTTCACCACAAAGATCAACACCGAGAGGGCAATCACGTATCCGGCGATGGTGATCAGTAATTGGCCGGTTTCGATGCCCAGGGCCGGGTCGTAGTCCCCGATTCGGCGGCGCATCCCGGACAGGCCCACCCACATCTGGCCCAACGATTGGACGTAAAAGGCGGGCAGCATCAGCCAGAAGTGCAACTTACCCAGTTTTTCGCTGTACATTTTGCCGCTGAATTTGGGGAACCAGTAGTAAATGGCGGCGAACATCGGGAAGACGTACCCGCCGAACATGGTGGCATGAAAATGGCCGACGATCCAGTAGGTGTCGTGCAAGTACAGGTCGGTAGATACCGTGCCGTTGGGCGGGCCGCTCAAGCCGCCCAACAAGAAAATGGTAATGGCCCCCAACACGAACAACATGGGGGTGGGAAAAGTCATCTTACCCTGCCACATGGTGCCGACCCAGCTAAAGAACTTCACACCGGTGGGCACGGCAACCAGCAGTGTGCTGTACATGAAGGGTACCCGCAGATATTCGGCCATGCCGGAGGTGAACATGTGGTGCGCCCAGACGAAGAAGCCCACCAGCGCAATGCCCAGAGAAGACATGGCGATCCATTTGTATCCGAACAGCGGCTTGCGGACAAAAACAGGCAGCAACTCGCTAATGATCCCCAGCCCGGGCAAAATGAAGACGTACACCGCGGGATGGGAGTAGAACCAAAACAGGTGCTGGAAAAGAATCGGGTTGCCGCCCTCTGTGGGATCGAAGAAGTTCATCCCAAACAGACGCTCGAACATCACCAATTGGAATGACAGGCCGATCAATTGCGTGGCCGAGAACTGGATCAGCGCGGTCGCGAGCGCGGCCCAGACGAAGATGGGCATCTTGAACAAGCTCATGCCTTTGGCGCGCATCCTCAGAACGGTGACGATCACGTTGATCCCGCCGGTGATGGAGGACAGGCCGATGAAATACACGCCCATGAAAAAGGTCTGAAAACCAATTTTCTCCAGATTCGCGCTCAGGGGCGGGTAGCCCGTCCATCCGGAGTCAAAGCCGCCCAGGAAAAGGGTCGCCAACACCAGCACCGCGCCGGGCAGGTTGATCCAGAATGCGAAAGCGTTCAAACGCGGAAAAGCCATGTCGCTTGCGCCGATCATCAGAGGCACCAGATAGTTGATCATCGCGCCGACCCCCAGCAGAATGCCGGCGATCATCAGGATGCCATGCAGGCCAACATAGGTGTTGAAAACATCGAGTTCCAGGAATTGGATTCCCGGCGCGATCAACTCGGTGCGAAAGATAAGAGCAAACGTTCCCGCGATCAGGAAAATGATCACTGAAGTGACACCATATTGGATACCAATCACTTTGTGATCGAGAGAGACGTTGAAGTAGCGTTGCCAACCGGGTTCTTCGTGCGGGTGATCGGGAGTGGATTCCCCTTTCGCCCATTTCAGCCAATCGCCCATCACCCCAGTTGCCAGCATAAAGAACATCGTCCCGACCACACCGCCCAAAACCCAGGCGGGTTCGGCCTTCCAGACCGGGTCCATCCCAAAGATCAGGCGGACCAGGGTGACAATGCCCATCCCAACCAGCGTGCCGACAACCTGGCCAAGCAAACCTCGGACCAGCGCGAGTGAAAGAATGTTCATACGAAAACCTCCGTTGAAGAATACCGCGGGATTATTTCAAGCTCTCGATGAAAGCGATGATGTCTGCGATTTGATCGTCCGTCAGGTCCTCGCCGATGTTGGCAGGCATGACGTTTTGGTATCCGGCTACGATCTGCGCGCCGGGGTCGCGAATGGATTCGATCAGGTATTCCGCGTCCACCAAAACGGTGGAACCGTCTTCCATGGTTTCTTCCTTGCCGAAGAGACCTGCCCAGCTCGGGCCAATACCGTCTGTGCCATCGAAACTGTGGCAAGCCGCACAACCAAACTGGATCGCCCAGGCCTGACCGCGCACGACCGGATCGTCGGATTTCGTGGGGTCCGCGGCCAATCGTTCTTCCACCCAGGCATCGAAATCGGCCTGTTCGAGCACCACAACCGGCGCGCGCATGTTGGCATGATCGCGGCCGCACAGCTCCGCACAGCGCACTTTGTATTCACCAACCTCTTTGGGAGTAACGCGTAACTCTCGCACCATGTCCCCCGGCAGCACATCCTGCTTGACGCGAAACTCAGGCACCCAAAACGAGTGGATCACGTCTTGCGACTTCATGCGCAGCAAGGCCTGTTTGTTGTTGGGCAACACCAGTTCTTCGGAAACAATGCCCAACTCCGGGTACTCGAATGTCCATGACCACTGCCGTCCCGTCACGTTGACGCGTATCGCATCCGGGTCCACCCGCTGAATGTCCGACAAGGTTTGCGCGCCCAGGTAAGCAAAATAGATCACCGTAGCCAGTGGAATAAGGGTCCACAAAATTTCGATGGTGGTATTGCCTTCAAAATGAACGCCATCGCCTGTTTCGCCCTTTTTGCGTCGAAAAACGATCACACTGTACAACAGAAACCCCACAATGAGCGAGAACAAAAAAGCAATCGCCCAAAAGTGCAGGCCAAAAAGCCAGTCGATGGGTACCGCTTGCCAACTGGCCGCGGGAGGCAGAATGTAGCCGTTTTGCAGTGCAGATTGCAAGCCAAGCCCAGTGGCAACGGTCAGAACGGCAACCAGAATAACGACACCAATATAATGCTTCAGTTGGTTCATATGTGCTTGCTCCAGGGTTGGGATCAAAAAATTCGGGTTGGTCGAGTCAAAACAAATTCAAGGATGGCACGCTTGCTGCCAAATATGCGCCGCAAGGTATGCAAAATCCGTGGTAAACAACTTGAAACCGCACGAATGCGTTTTCTAATACGCCTGGATGGGTGCAGGGGGATTTCAGCCTCCTCCCGAACACTCCCTCGAAACTCATCAATGTCTTTCGCTACACAAAGCCGGAGAATATACCCAAAAAAAGACGCTCGCTCTCATTCAAACGGAGGTGCTTTCCAAAAGAGAAAACACGCGCTAATTATACTCACTCGCTCTTGGATGTCTAGTGAAATTAATCACTTCTTTTCCTAATTTACGATTAATTTATACACTCAATCAATCACTTCCCCCAAAACCCTCAGAATTTCAGCGCTGTGCCCGGCGGGCTTCACGTTTTCGAACACCCGCTGGATCACCCCCTTTTCGTCAATCAGGTAGGTGGTGCGCAACACCCCCTCGAACTCTTTGCCCATAAACTTCTTCTTTCCCCAAACATCGTAGCGTTTACAGACCTCGCGTTCGGAATCTGCCAGCAAGGTAAACGGCAAATTGTGTTTACGTTTGAATTTTGCGTGCGATGCGGGAGAGTCAGGGCTGACACCCAAAATGATTACGCCTGCCGACCGGTAGGCCCCGTAGTCGTCACGAAAACCACGGGCTTCTTTGGTTCAGCCAGGGGTGTCATCTTTGGGATAAAAATACAACACCACCGGCCTGCCGCGGTAATCCGACAGGCGGTGTGGCGTTTCATTTTCATCCGGCAAGACGAAATCAGGGGCGGGAATTCCGGCGGATAACGGCATATATCACCCGATCAGCCTGGCAGCCCGCAAAACTTTTTCAAGTTCATCCAAAGAGACCGGCTTGGGGATAAAGGCCTCGGCTCCCTCCTGCAACGCACGTTTCACATTTTCGTCCTGCGCTTCGGAAGAAACAATGAACACCGGTGCTTCGGACAGCTGCGGTTCGCGTTTCAGATACTCCAGCACCTGGAAACCGTTTACGCCTGGCATGTTGATATCCAAAAATATCATCGTCGGCATTTTATCTTTCGATGCCGTAATACCAGACCAAGGGCCATACACGGCCTCGGCCTCGATGTTGAAATACTCCAACATCTGGCACAAACTGTCCGCAAAAACGCGGTTGTCATCGATGACTAAAGCATACGTCATGTGACTTCACTCCCATTCAGCAATGATGCGCCCCATCGGGGCAATGTCGTATCCGGGCAGCTGTGAAACCGCCTTCTGGAAAGAGGCATCGCGCAACACTTCCAGTAAGGGAGCCACCAAAGGCCTATTATACTCCTCTCTCAGAAACACAAGGTCGTATCTTTCCTTAAAAAGAGGGATGAATTCCAGATTCAGCGCATGGGCCGCGGCCGCGATCCCCAAGCCGCAATCCGCCCGCCCCGAAGCCACCGCCGCGGCCACCGCCAGATGGGTGTACTCCTCCTGATCATAGCCCCCAATAGCAGCCGCATCAATCCCTAATTTGGATAGCTGGTAATCCAACAACACCCGCGTTCCGGCCCCGCGCTGGCGGTTGACAAAACGCACCCCCTCACGCGCCAGGTCCTCCAGCGAGCGGATAGCTTTGAGATTCCCCTTTGGAACCAGCAACCCCTGCTCCCGGCCCACCAACGCGACCACCACCACCGGTGTATCGGGTAAATACTGGCGAATGTAGCTCAAATTATATTCCCCGGTCTGCGGATCGAGCAGGTGAGACCCGGCCAGGTGCGCCTCCCCCCGTCGCAACGCGATCAACCCGCCCAGGCTGCCCACGTTCGCGGAAGTCAGCCGCCGGTCCCTGCCAGCCAAAAATTGCGCCAGCAAATCCAGGGTCATGTCGTGCGAGCCAATCGCCAGAATGGAACGCTCGATCTCGTGCGGTGAGCGATACAACCGCACCCGGACGTCCGCGCCGGCGGGCAACCCTTGCGACCCCGCGGGCACGATCACGATCCCATCGGCGCGCACCAGGGAGGAGATCACCCCCGCGCCGCGCCTCAATGGTGCGGCCAGCACCCGCTCACCCACTTTGCCGACCGCCACCCGGACGTAGTCATCGTCCCCGGCCGGGGAAGCCAGCTTGCGCGTCAGGGTGGCCTGCACGACCAGGGGCTGCCGCGGCCGGCGTCCCAGCCAGCGCGCCAGCAGCGGCTCGATGAAAATCTCCCCAGTCAACGCGGCGGACACGGGGTATCCCGGCACACCGATGATCGGGGTTTGCCCCCCGCTTCCCGGCTCTCGCTCATCGATCATCCCCAAGATCACCGGATGCCCCGGGCGCACCGCGACGCCGTGTACCAGCAACGTTCCCAGGGACTCGACCACCTGAGCGGAGAAATCCTCCGAACCGGCGGAAGAACCGGCCAGCAAAAGCACCAGGTCGTTGTCCCGTGCGGCCTCGATCACGCGGGCGCGCAGCGCTTCGATGTCGTCGGGGGTGATCGGGTAGCGCACCGGCACCCCACCCCACTCGGACACCTGCGCGGCCAACACCACGGAGTTGTATTCGATGATGTCTCCGGCTGTGACCGGCTCGCCGATAGGCTTTAGTTCTGTGCCGGTGGGCAGGATTGCTATTTGTGGTTTTTTGGCTACACGCAATGTAGCGTGCCCGCAACCCGCAGCCGCACCCAAATCCACAGGCCGCAGCACCTGACCCGCTGGCAGCACCAGTTGGGTGGCTACCATGTCCTCTCCCAGCGGGCGCACGTGTTTCCAGGGGGGCAACGCGGCCCGCACCCGAATGGCATAAGGCGCGCGCGCCCGCGCGGATAGCTCCCCGCGTTCGTCCAGCGGCTCGATGTTCTCAATCGGAATGACCGCGTTGGCCCATGCGGGCAGCGGGTCGCCGGTATCCACGTACACCGTTTGCTCCGGGCAGCGCAACACCACCGGAGCAGTCATGGTGGCGCCATCGGTGTCACGGGCGCGCACCGCGAAACCGTCCATGGCCGCGGCGTGGTAATGCGGGGAGGAGATTTTGGCCCAAACCGGCTCGGCCAGCACACGGCCGCGCGCGTTTTCGTCGAGAGGGATGTCTTCGACGCCCAGCACGCGCCACAACCCCGCCGCGCGCAGGGCTTGCTCCAAGCGTGCTTGTGCTTGTTTGAGAGGAATGTCATGGAGGTAAATGGACATAAATGCCTCGCCTTACTCCCTACTCCCTACTCCCTACTCCCTACTTCTTACTTCCTACTTCTTGCTCCCTACCCCACTTCATGCCCCGCGCTGCGCAGGGAGCGGAGGGCGGCCTGGAGATCGGGCTGGCGGACGAGAATGTAATCGGTGTCGTAGGTGGAGAGGGCGAAGATGCTCACACCCGCCGCGGCCAACACGCTCGCCAGCGAGGCCAATACGCCGACCAGGGAAAAATCCAGCGGCCCGGCCACTTTGAGGGCGCGCCAGTCGCGGATGGCCTGTACCCCGGGGGGGACGCTGCGCTGATCGCAAACCACGGAAAGCTCGTCCGGGGTGCGGGTGAGGGCCACCAGCCCAGGGCCGCGCGCCCAGTCCGGGTACGGCGACCCCGCGGAAAGGCGGCAGACCGCCAACCGGTCAGGGAGGAGTGTCAGGGTGTACGATGTCATGGGAGATTCCAGGGAGTTAACGTCAAATTAACAATTTTCTGATACAAGTTAAATGTGCTGAGCAACCCAACGCTATTATACGCTGTTGGGGAGAAATCAAGAGGGTGAATGTGCAGATAAAACGCTTCAATCGACCAACCAAAGGAGTCTCCGATGCAAAACGTTCCATTCCGAAAAGACCGCCTGATTCGCAAAAAGCGGCATGACGTGCATCCTACCCGCGGGGATTGGCCTGAACCCACCACCTGCACCCAATGCGGCGCGGTGTACACCAAAGGTCGTTGGGCGTGGGAGGAGAGGCCTCCGAATGCCAATGAAACCGTTTGCCCGGCCTGTCGCCGTATTGCTTCCAACTATCCCGCAGGGTTTGTGGAGATCAGAGGCCGGTTCTATCGAGAGCACCAGGACGAAATACATAACCTGATCAAAAACGTTGAAGCACAGCAAAAAGCTGCCCGCCCTCTGGAACGCTTGATGAACATTGCCGAGAATCCCGATCACACGCTGGTGACCACCACCGGCATTCATATTGCCCGGCGGATTGGCGAATCGTTGGCGCGGGCTTACCAGGGTGAGCTTTCCTTTCAATATGCGGATGGAGAAAAGCGAATCCGCGTGTTTTGGAAACGGGACTGAAATTACGAACAAAAACACGCTCGAGGAACTTCCGGGACGTCATACTCCCGGAAGTTTTTGTTTGTTCCAGATTTTCCCAGTTCGCTTTACGCAAAACGCGAAGACGGGTAAAATGGCGCGGTAAAATTTCCCCTCATGAGCCTGCAATGACAAACGAAGCCGAAAGCATCTCACGTCCCGGTCGATTGCCCCTGGTGCGATTCTGGCGGGCTGTCAGTGTGCCGGTGGGTGCGGTACTGCTGGCCGCCCTGCTCGGCGGGATCATTCTTGCGGTTTCCGGTGCGCCGCCGGGAGAGGCTTACGCCGCGCTGATCGAGGGTTCTTTCGGCAACCTCGAGGCCGTTGGCCGCACGCTGGAAAAAGCCACTCCCCTGATTTTTGCCGGGCTGGCAGTTGCCTTTGCATTCAAAGCCGCGCTATTCAACATCGGCGGGCAGGGGCAGTTACTGGTAGGCGCACTGGTATCCGCCTGGCTGGGGTTCGCCATCGAGGGATTGCCATTTTACATTCACGCACCACTGGCCTTGCTGGGCGGCATGGTGGCCGGGGGTGTTTTCGGGGCCATCCCAGGCGCGCTGAAAACCTACACGGGCGCGCATGAGGTGATCACCACCATCATGCTCAACTTCATCGCCATCAACATCACCGATTTTCTGGCCAACGGTGTATTGAAAGACACCTCCCCCGGCAACATCGTCGCCCGCACCCCCAAAATTCTGGACACCGCTGCCATCCCGGCTATTGGTAAAATTCCCGCGGGTTTTCTGATCGCGCTGCTGGTCTCCGCGTTCATCTGGTGGCTGCTCTTTCGCACCACCATCGGTTTCGAGATCCGCACGGTGGGGTTGAACCCGCACGCGGCGCGCTACGCGGGCATCCGGGTGGCGCGCACCATCATCCTGACCATGACGATCAGCGGCGTGCTGGCCGGTCTGGGCGGCGCAATCGAAACCCAGGGCGTGGTCGGGCGTTTTCAACCCGGTTTCAACGTCGGGCTGGGTTTCGACGGCATCACCATCGCGCTGTTGGGCAAAACCCACCCCATCGGCGTCATCCCCGCCGCGCTGCTGGTGGGCGCGATGAAAGCCGGCGCCAGCCAGATGCAGTTCAGCGCGGGCGTGGCCAAAGAGATCACCGACGTCATCCAGGCCCTGATCCTGTTCTTCGTGGCTGCCGACATGATCGTGCGCTGGGTCCTGCGCACCCGCCGCGCCGCGGACGAAGAGGAAATTACCCTCAGCACCGGCTGGGGCGCGCAGTAAGGAGCAGTTCCAACGTTCTCACCTTCCAACCACTCACCCATAGGACTTACGCACTTGAAAAGTCGCACCCAGACCTCACAGGTCTCAAAGCGCATGGAGACGCCCGGATGCAATCTGTTTTGGGTAAAATCTTCCTGCATCGTGTGGTAGTAGACCTGTGAGGTCTCAACTGCGTAAGCACTGTCACCCAAGCTCATGCAAAACTGGCAACGATGGTTCAAACAATACGGCCTGGCAGGCGGGATTAGCCTGGCGATCTTGATCGTGATCGGGATCAGTTACAGCCGGAATCCCACTGTGACCACCGCTGTGCTGGCCTCTACGCTGCGGCAGTCCACCCCGCTGGTGTTGGGCGCGCTGTGCGGCTTGATGGGCGAGCTGGCCGGTGTGATCAACATCGGCATCGAGGGCCAGATGCTGTTCGCCGCGTTCATCGGCTTCATGGTCAACGTGTGGACCGGCAACCTGCTGCTCGCGGTGATCGTCGGTATCCTTGCCGGCGCGCTGCTAGGACTGTTGCTGGCCTTCATGTCCGTCACCCTGAGAATTGACCAGATCATTGGCGGCACAGTGATCAACATCCTGGCGCTAGGTGTGACCGGGTTCTTTTACACCGTGGGCGTGTCCACCAAAGGCAAACTACAACCCGTTTCCCTCGGCCCGCTGGCCGACATCCCGTTGATCGGGCCGGTGCTATTTGAAAACCCGCCCATCACGCTGGCCACCATTGTGTTGGTCTTCGTGGTCCATTATGTGATTTTCCACACCCGCTGGGGGCTGCGGACCCGCGCGGTGGGCGAACATCCGCGCGCCGCGGACACGTTGGGCGTCAACGTCTTCCTGGTGCGCTATGTCAATGTCATCCTGGGCGGGGCGCTGGCCGGGTTGGCCGGTGTGTTCCTGAGCCTGGAAGCAGTCGGCTCCTTCGAGCGCGCCATGACCAACGGGCGCGGCTTCGTCGCCCTGGCTGTGATGATCTTCGGAAAATGGACGCCGTTCGGCTCTTGGGGCGCAGCCCTGCTGTTTGGCCTGGCAACCGCCATGCAGACACAACTACAGTTCGGCGGCAAAATCGACATCCCTCACCAGTTCATCGGCATGTTGCCCTATCTCTTGACCATCGTCGTGCTGGCCGGGTTCGTCGGGCGAGCGCGTCCCCCCGCCGCAGACGGCATCCCCTACGAAAAAGAATGACTCGACTCCCAATCCCCATTTTCCCATGCCCCAACCCTACGCCCTCGAAGCCCGCAACATCACCAAACGCTTTCCCGGCGTGATCGCCAACGACCGGGTGAACTTCACCCTCGAGAAAGGCGAAATCCACGCGCTCCTGGGGGAAAACGGCGCCGGCAAGAGCACCCTGATGAACATCATCTACGGCCTGTACACGCCGGATGAAGGGGAAATTTACATCGACGGGGCGCCTGCCAGCATCCACAACCCGCACGACGCCATCGATCAGGGTATCGGCATGGTACACCAGCACTTCATGCTCGTACCCGTCTTCACCGTGACCGAGAACATCATCCTCGGCTCGGAGGTGACCCGTGGCCCTTCGCTAGACGTGCGCACCGCACGGCGCCAGATCCGGGAACTGTCACACAACTACGGTCTGGAAGTAGACCCCGACGCGATTGTGGAAGACCTGCCGGTGGGCGTGCAGCAACGCGTCGAAATCTTGAAAGCCCTGTATCGGCGGGCTAAAATCCTGGTGCTGGACGAGCCGACCGCGGTGCTCACCCCGCAGGAAGCCAACGATCTCTTCAAAATCATGCACCAACTGACCGAAAGCGGGGTATCGATCATCTTCATCAGCCACAAGCTGAAAGAGGTGCTCTCCGTCGCCGACCGGATCACGGTCATGCGCCGCGGGCAGGTAGTCGGCACCACCACCCCCAGCGAAACCGACGAACACGGGCTGGCGGCCATGATGGTCGGCCGCGAGGTGCTCTTGCGGGTGGAAAAGCCGCCCGCCAGCCCCGCCGAAGTCGTGCTAGAGGTGCAGGATTTGCGGGTGAGGGACGAACGCGGGGTGGAAGCTGTGCGCGGTGTGTCGTTTCAGGTTCGGGGGGGAGAGATTTTGGGCATCGCGGGCGTGCAAGGCAACGGGCAGACCGAACTGGCCGAAGCCCTGACCGGCCTGCGCCCCTTCGAGAGCGGCCACATCCGGCTGAACGGGCACCACATCCCCCCCATGAACCCGCGCGCCCTGATCGAAAGCGGCATGGCGCACATCCCGGAGGACCGGCAAAAACACGGTCTGGTGCTGCCCTACTCGGTGGCGGACAACGAGGTGCTGTGTACGTATTACAAACCTCCCTTTGCCAACGGTTGGCAGCGCAACGAGGAGGCCGTGCTCGAAAACGCCCGCAAACTGATCGAACAATTCGACATCCGCACCCCCGGCCCGCTGGTACCGGCCGCGAATCTCTCCGGCGGCAACCAGCAGAAGGTGATCGTGGCGCGCGAATTCAGCCGCCCGGTCAGGCTGCTGATCGCCAACCAGCCCACCCGCGGCCTGGATGTCGGCTCGATTGAGTACATCCACCGCCAGATCGTCGAGATGCGGGCGCGCGGGATCGGCGTGCTGCTGATCTCCGCGGAACTGGACGAGATCATGTCGCTCTCAGACCGCATCGCGGTCATGTTCCACGGCGAGATCGTGGCAGTGGTGGACCCGCAGACGGTCACCCGCTCGGAATTGGGGCTGTACATGGCGGGGTCACAGCGGGGCGAGCGGGTCCGGTAAGTTGGCGGGTGATGTCACTCGATGGGGACGAAGGGGAAATAAAGCCGCCAGATTTTCACTACTGTAACCAGGTTCGTGGCCGCGGCTGAGACGCTGCCGTCGCTGCGAGAAGTTGCTGTGAGCACCAGCGTATCGCTGATGCCTATGCTGGCCGTTAGCGGAACGGTCAACGTAAGGGTGACAGATGCGCTCTCCCCCGGCTGCAATGAAATGGGGGGGCTGACCGCGGCGCGCCAACCCTGGCCGCTGGTGTAGGTCAGATCGTAGGTATCGGAAAGCGTGCCCGTGTTGGTCAGCGAGTGGGTGAACGTAACGCGCTCCCCGGGTTCTGCGCTGGCGGCCTGATCAGGGGCCAGCGCAACCTGGCGGAAGTGAATGGTGGTGATGACCGGCTTACCGCCCACCGCCGCAAGCTCGTCGCTGCGCACGCCGTAGGCCGCGTTGGAGATCGCCCCCTGCGCGCCGGTCTCGATCCGTACCACCAGCGTGACGCTGAAGGTTTGCCATGCGTTGAGTGTGCTGCGCGTCCATGTGATGGTGCTACCGTCGAAGGTATGGGGCAGGGTGGCGGTGACGAAAGTGGTGTTGGCGGGGAGCACATCGGTGAGCACCACATTGTTGGTGGTGCTTATTCCCCAACTGCGCGTGACGGAAAGCGTATAGGTCAACAACTGGGCCGGGGAAACCAAGTCCGAAGAAGCGCGCTTGGTGATGGTGAGTGGCTGCGCCGCGCGCAACGCGGCCAGCGCGTCAATGCGTCCCCAGCCGTAGACGTTGTTGGGTACGTCGGCGGGGCCGTCTCCGCCGCAGCCCTGGGTGGTGGTCAACGGCACTGCGGTCCGCTCGATGATCTCTTCGAGCGCGTCTACCTGCCCGGCCAGCGCGGGGTTGGCCGAGATCAGCAAGGCAGCCAACCCGGCCACGTGCGGCGCGGCCATGCTGGTGCCGCTCAACACCCTGTATCCCCCGCCAACATCACTGGAGCGAACACCCGAACCGGGCGCGGTGATGTCGGGCTTCCGGTTGCCGGTGAAGGTCGAAAGGCCGCGGCTGCTGAACGAAGAGATGACGTCCGCGGCGGTAGTGGCGCCCACCGAGAAGGATTCGTCATAGGTGGCCGCCGGGGTGTTGACCGTGTTGCAACCCGGGCCGCTGTTTCCGGCGGAGTGTACGGTCAGGATGCCGGCGGCGCGCACGTTTTGCACCACAGCCAGGAGCGCATCCGGGTTACAGCCCTCGCCGGGCGGGCAGCTCCAGGAGTTGTTGATCACGTGGGGGGCTTTGGCGGGATCGGGGTTATTGCCGCTCAGATCGGTGGGCGCGATGAACCACTGGTAGCACTCGATGTAGGTGTCGGGGGTGCCGTTGCCCTGGTCCATGTTGCGGCAGCCGATCCACTTCGCGCCCGGGGCCATGCCGATCTGGTTGCTGCCCCCGTCGTCACCGACCATGGTGCCCATCGTGTGCGTGCCGTGTCCGTTGTCGTCGCAGGGTTCGGGCGAATCCGGGCCACAAATGCCGCCGCCGCTGTGGATGGCATCCCACCAGTTGTAATTGTGGTCCGCTACGCTGCCGTCCCAGCCGCGGTACTGATTGATCAGCGCGGGGTGGTCCCAGTCGTAACCGGTATCCTGCCCGCCGATCACCACACCTTCGCCGGTCACACCCGCGGCCCACACCTTATCCGCGCCCACCAGCGCGATGTTCCACTCCACAGCCTCGGGCGCCAGCGGTTCGAGGCTCTGATCGGGCAACACGTCTACCGGTATGGCCGGGTTGGCGTACACGTATGCCACATCGGCGCGTTGCGCCATGGCCTGTGCGACATTGGCGTCTCCGCGCACCCAGATCATGTTGGCGACCCAATAAGCGCGGTACTCCGCGCCCATCGCCTCCAGCGCGGCCAGCACCGGCCCCTGAGTACGTTCTGCCAGCGCGGTCAGCGTCTGGTAGACATAGGTTCCTTTTTCCAGTTTGGTCTCGAGCTGGTAGGCTGCGCTCAGATCGGCCTGCTCGGCCAGGTAAACGATGAACTCGGTCTCCCCCTGCTGCGCGGCGGTGTCCAACACCCAGGCGTCTATTTTGCTCTGCCAGGGTATGGCAGCCTGCCCGCCACCGCGCCACCCGCCAAACGAGCCACCCAAAAACAGCAAGATGACAACAACGATGCGAAGAATGCGATGGGAGCTGGGGAGCATGGATGTTATGCGGTGGCTTCAGGATAGCAGGCGGAACAGAATGCCCACCAAGACCGCCATCTGGCTGATCCAGAACAGGAAAGCCCAGCGAGTTTGAGCAGCTTTGGATCGCTCGATTTCGATGGTCAAATCGGCGCGCACCTTCTGGATGTCTCTGCTTAGATCGGCGCGCACCTGTTCGATTTCGGCGCGCACTTTCTCGATCTCCATCGTTAAATCGGCGCGCACCTTCTGGATGTCTCTGCTCAGGTCGGCGCGCACCTTCTGGATGTCTCTGCTCAGGTCGGCGCGCACCTTCTCGATCTCCAACCGGAGCGCGGCCTCGCTCTTGCTCACATCACTGCTTCGGGCGACGTCTGGGGGAATGCGGCTCTCGATGTATTCCAACACCAACAGCCCCTCTTCCTGGCCGAGTGCTTTTTGCAAAATCGTGGCTACCTGGGTGTACGTTGCCATGTCTTTCTGCCTCTCAGACACGATTGCTCCAAAGGTAAACTTTACAACTATTACCGTTCCAAATTATAACCGCGGATGTGTCATGGCCGATCACAATCTTACCAGAGTTTTGAGTTCCGGCCAGATGAAAGGCAGGGCGATCACCCCCCCTGCCAGTAGCGCGGCCGCGGCCGCCAGCGTGCTGGCGATCAGCGAGGCAGAAAGAGGCAGGAACGTGAGCAAAACGTACACCGTCCCCCCCCCGGCCAGCACCGCGCCACCGACGCGCAGCACCGTGGCGCGCACTCGAAAAATACCCGGCGTCTTGCGATTGAGCAGATAAAAGAGCAGCCCGGCCTCCAGTGTGAAGGCCAGCGTGTTGGCCAACGCGATACCCGTATGCCCCCACAAACGGGAAAAGCTGACCGCCAGCAGTATGTAGAGCGCGGCGTTCAGCGCGGCCGCGAACAACGGGGTGCGGGCGTCCTGCCGGGCGTAGAACGAACGCGCCGCGATCTCCAGCAACGCGTGCCCGGTCATCCCCAGTAGATAGGCGCGAGATGCCAGCACGACCATTTGTGTACCGGCCTGATCGAAGCCCAGAATACCGATCAACGGGCGCACGCCAGCCGCCAGCAACGCGGCCGCGGGCAGTGAGAGCGCCAGCATCACCCGCACCGCGCGGTTGATCGTCTCCCGAAAGGCCTGCTCATCTCCGCGCGCCATGTGCTCCGACAGCGTGGGCAGGATGGCGATGGCAATAGCCGTGCCAATCAGTGTCTCCGGTACCTGCATGATGAACCAGCCGTAATTGAGCGCGGTCACCGCGCCCTCTCCCAAACCGGAAGCCAGATTGTCACGCGTGATGAAAAAAAGCTGGATGAAGAACATGGTCAGCACACGTGGGCCGAGCAATCGCAGCACCTGGTGTACCCCCGCGGTGCGCAACCCAGTCGCAGGCGCCCAGCGGAAGCGGTAGCGAATCAAGGCGGGAACCTGAATGCCGAGGTGTAGCAACGCGCCCAGAATCACGCCGTATACCAGGCCGTGGATGCCCAACCCCAAACCCGGTAAGCGGATCGGGCCTAACTGTGTGCCTCCCTGCGGGGCCAGAATCAGCACCCCGAAAATCTGCCCCACGTTGTAGAGCACCGGGGCCATGGCCGGCAGGGTGAAATGCTGGTTCGCCTGCAATCCGGCCATCACCAGGCCGGATATCGAAAAGATCAGGATCGCCACCAGGTCCAGGCGCATCAACTCGACGGTCAAAGCCTGCTGCACGGGCGGAAAGCCGGGCGCGATCACGAATTGCACCAACGGGCGGGCGAACACCCCGATCACCACCGCCAGCGCGGCGGTCGTCAAAAACGCCAGGTTCAGGATACGGCTGAACAGACTCCAGGCATCCGCGCGGCCGCGGGTCTCCAAATATTCGGACAGCACCGGAATAAACGCCATCCCCAACGCGCCGCCGGAGATCAGCGCGGAGAGCAAATCCGGGATGTTGTTGGCCGCGTTGAACACGTCGATTTCATACGACAGACCGAACTGTCGCGCCACCAAAATCTGGCGGGCAAAGCCGAAAATTTTATCGATGCCAAAAAAGAAGGCGATGATCAGAGAAGAGCGGGAGATGTGGGACATGGGATTCGCTGGGAGCATTCATGGATTTGGAGATTATAATTCATGCTTTGGATTTCATTACCATTTTATGACAGTACTTGCGCAGTTGAGACCTCACAGGTCTACTCCCACACGATGCAGGAAGATTTTGCCCAAAACAGATTGCATCCGGGCATCTCCATGCGCTTTGAGACCTGTGAGGTCCAAGTCCTATTTATGAAGGATGTGAAAAAATGACCTCACGAAAATTCAATACCGTGATTTTGCTGGGGTTTTTGTGGCTGGCTGCATGTACGGCAAAGCCACTTACTGTCTCTCCTATCTCCCCGCCTGTTGCCTCTCCGTCTGTTGTTCCTATATTGGCTACACGCAGCCCAACACCGCTCCCGCCCTCCCCTTCTCCTCCTACCCCCTTCACATCCTCCCCTTCTCCCGTCTTCACCCCATCCCCCACCCCTACCCCCTCCGCAGGCGGGCGCACCGCAGGCGACCCGTACGCGCCCGAACTGGGCAACACCGGCTATGACGTGCAACGCTACACCTTGCAACTCGACCTCGACCCCTCGCGCACCATCATTCAGGGAACGGCCACCATCGAAGCCACCAGCATCCTGCACAATCTGGTGCAAATCTCGCTCGATTTCTCCGGCTTCATCATCGATTCGCTCACCGTCGATGGGCAACCCGCCAGCTTCAGCCGCACGGACGAAAAGCTGATCATCGACCTGCCGCAGCCGCTCTTGGCGGGTGACCCGTTCACCATCCAGGTCGTCTACCGCGGCGTGCCAATCATGGAGGCCTCCCCCTTCGTGCCCTTCATCAACCACTTGGGGCTGCAATTCCCCACCACCAGCAACCTGTACGCGGTCTCCCAGCCGGACGGCGCGCATCACTGGTTCCCGGCCAACGACCATCCCACGGACAAAGCCCTGTTCCGCTTCGAGATCACCGTCCCCGCGCAGTTTACCGCGGTCGCCAACGGCACGCTGATCGAAACCCTGCCCTCCGGCGAGACCACCACCTACATCTGGGAACACGCCTATCCCATGGCTACCTACCTGGCAACGGTCGCGGTTGGGGAGTACGAAATGATCGAGGACCGCTCCCCCGCGGGGGTCCCGATCCGCCACTACGTGTTCCCGGACGTGCGCCAGCCGTTTCTGGAAGCCGCAGACGTGACCGGCGAGGCCCTCGACTGGATGAGCGACCTTTTCGGCCCCTACCCCTTCGAGAGCTTCGGCTTCGTCACCACCCGTATCATCCGCGCCTCGCTGGAAACCCAGTCCATGGTCATCCTTTCGGAAAACATGCTCAACGAGGAGACCGTGGTACACGAAATCGCCCACCAGTGGTTTGGCAACTGGGTGAGCATGGAATCTTGGGCCGATATGTGGAGCAACGAGGGTTTTGCCGTGTACATCTCGTTGATGTGGCAGACCCGCGAAAACCCGGACAGCCTGAACGTCTTCATGCAAAACCTGAGGGCGGAAGTGGGCCGCGAAGCCAGCCTGGACCCGCTCGGGGACCTGGCTCCTCACCGCCTGTTCGGCTTCGACAGTTACCAGCGCGGCGCGCTGATGATCCACAATTTGCGGCTTCTGGTCGGGGATCAGGCCTTTTTCCGCGGGCTGCGGCTGTATTTCGAGCGTTTCGGCGGCGGCACTGCCTCTCGCGAGGACTTCAAGCAGGTGATGGAAGAGGCCAGCGGCATGGAATTGGACGATTTCTTCACAGAGTGGCTGGAGTGAGGCATCCGCCGCGGTTTGCCTTGCTTTGGCTTTGATGGTATATTCAGGGGCATCCCAGGAGATTGTATGATGACAAAAAAGTATTCCCCTTTTCTGATGTTTTTTACATTGGCTGTTCTCGGCCTGTTGGTGCTGAGTGGCTGTGCCCCGGCAGGTGAATCTGGCGAACCACAAGCAGGCCAACCCACCCCAACACAGGCGCCAGCGGAAGCGGGTGCTGAGGAGGACGCCGCGGCCCCGCCCGCCAACGACGAACCTTACCCCGCGCCAGAAGCCCCGCAGCAAGCCGAGGCAGCCTACCCCGCGCCCGAGGAAAAACAGAACGACGCAGCGTACCCCGCTCCGGAACAATCTTCCCCGGCAGCAGGGGACTCCCTGCCCCCCGACCCGCAGCCCCTCGAATTCGAATCCGGGGACGGTACCCGGCTGAGCGCCACGTTTTACCCGGCGGCCAGCAGTTCAGCCCCCATCGTGGTGCTCATGCACCAATTCGGACGCGACCGCTCTCAGTGGGACGATCTGGCTCTCTGGCTGCAAAACCGCGGCCAGGGCGGATACGAGTGGTTCCCGCCAATGCCTGAAGACCTATCCCTGGCAGTGCTCACCTTCGACTTTCGCGGCCATGGGCAGAGCGGTAACGCTTCCCCGGACGATGCCGGGCTGCTGATGGACGCCCAGGCCGCGCTCGCCTTTGCCAAAACCCTGCCCGGAGTAGACCCCAACCGCGTGCTCACCATCGGAACCAGCATCGGCGCGGATGGCGCGGTGGACGCCTGCGTCAACATCGAAAACGCCCAGGTGAGCGGCGCGCAGCAGTCCCAGGGCTGCATTGGGGCGCTGTCTTTCTCTCCGGGCAATTACATTGGCGTGCAATACCAGCAGGCCGCCAACGCCTTGCTGGCCGCCCCCCACAACGCGGTGGTTTATTGCCTGGCCGCAGAGGCTGACGGGGCTTCACCCGCGACTTGCAAGGCTGTGGAAAACGAACGGTACCAGGCGATCATCTTCCCTGGCGGCGATCACGGCGTGGCCCTGCTGCGCCCCGACCGGGAGCCGGACGTCGGGCAATTGGTTTTAGATTTCATATTGCAGTCCCTGGGATTGGCACCGTAAATTTCAACGATACGGGTAATAAGCCGGTGCTTCAGGCACTCAAAAGTTTTGATGTCCAATCTCGCTTTCCTGTCTTTAGGTTCGAACATAAACGCCGAAAAAAATCTTCCCGCAGCGGTGGCGTTGCTCTCTCGCTACGGGACGGTCAAAGCGGTTTCCACAGTGTGGGAAAGCGCGCCTGTCGGCTACCGGGACCAGCCCAACTTTCTAAACGCCGCGGTAGTGCTTGAAACCGATCTCTCTGCGGAAGAAATTGTGAAAAGAGCAATCCGAGAGGTCGAACGGTCACTCAAACGCGTCCGCACCAGTAACAAGAATGGCCCCCGCACGATTGACGTTGACCTGGCTCTGTTCAATCAAGACGTGCTTTCACTCAACCGGCGCAAAATCCCCGATCCTGAAATTTATAAACGCCCTTTCCTGGCCGTTCCGCTGGCCGAACTCGCGCCGGATTACCGCCATCCTGAAACCGGACAAACGCTTTCTGAAATCGCCAGAAAATTCGATCTGAAAACTGCCAGGATGCTCAGGCGAAATGACGTAAACCTGAGGCGTTATTTCTCGAAATCGAACTGAAAACGCAATCACAAAAAGGCCGGACGTGTTCCCGGCCTTTTTGATGAGGGGCTCCAACGTTGTCAAAAGTCCACACTATTGAAATGCTCATGGTCATACAGACAACTTGCGCTCTACCCTAAGTGGCTTATAATCTAAACACCAGCCTCAGTATCTGAGAAACTTTCCAGGAGACAGAATGCCTCTCAACATCTACGATTACTCGCCCTACATTGACGAACAGGGAGAAATCAGCTTGCTCAATCGCATCCAGGGGATGATTCGATACGGAAGCGATTGGTACAGCGAAATGCAAGCGCAGCAAAAAATCATCACCCGGTTACAAAAATTTTTAAGTGATCGCTACACCCTGATTCGCAACTTTACGCTCCCGGACGAAGAGGTGCCCATCCCTTTAATGCTGATCGGGCCGCAAGGGATTTTGGTCATGTACGCCACCAACGTCGCGGGAATTTTCGAGGCCAGAGAAAAAGAATGGCTCGAAATGGATAATCGCTCCAACAAATTTGTGCCCACCCAGCCCAATTTGGTGCTGCGAACTGTGCTCTTTGCCAGAGCAGTCAAAAATTTTCTGGATAAAAAGGGATTTGCGGTACCAGAACCCGAACCAGTCATTATTTTTACCCACCCCGGCGCAGACGTATCCACAGCCTCTCCCGCTGCCCGGATCGTCTTGAGCGATGCGCTCAACCGTTTTGTCACTGCTATCCAGGCAACCCCCGCAGTGCTCGACCCCACCGAAAAGCGAACGATTATCGAACTGTTTCGGAAAGTGCAAACCGTCACAACGACCGAACCAAAGTCCGGCGCCTCTCTGTTGGACAAATTGAACTTTTCCACTACCCAGTGGATTGTGTTAGGCGGAATGCTCTCCCTCTTTGCCATCATCATTTTGATCCTTCTTGCCCTCCTGCTTGCCAATTCCTGACCGACCCCACAGGTAATCCATTGCAATCCCATCCCTTTCTCTCGATTGTCATCCCCGCGCGCAACGAAGAAACCCGCCTTCCCAATACAATGGAGAAGGTGTTTTCCTTTTTGGAGACCCAACCCTACACCGCAGAGGTCATCGTAGTTGAAAACAGCAGCACCGACAGAACCGCCGAAATAGCGGCAAGATACGCGGCCCAACACGAACACACACGCCTGTTGCGAGAGCCTGAGCCGGGTAAGGGCAACGCGGTTCGCAAAGGGATGCTGGCGGCCCGCGGCCAATTTCGCTTTATGGCCGATGCCGATCTTTCCATGCCCATCGAAGAGCTGCCCCACTTTTTGCCGCCTGTGCTGACCAATTTTGACATCGCGATTGGCTCCAGGGAGGCGCCGGGCGCGATCCGTTATAACGAACCCTATTATCGACATCTGGGAGGGAGAGCCGTCAATTTGATGATCCGCATCCTCGCCCTCCCCGGCCTACACGACACGCAATGCGGCTTCAAATGTTTTCGCGCCGCGGTCGCCGAAGACCTTTTCCGCCACCAAACGCTGGGGGGCTGGTCTTTCGACGTCGAATTGCTCTACATCGCCAGGCTGCGCGGCTATCGCATCGTCGAAGTCCCCATCTCCTGGCACTACCAAGCGGAAAGCAAAGTCAACCCGCTTCAGGATACTTTCCGCATGGGGATCGACATTCTCGAAATCCTGCGAAACGCTCGCCGGGGCGTTTACAACAACAATCATGAGCCGCACAAGATTCGATCCTGAACGGTTACCAGCCGCGCCCGATCTCCACTTCGAGACACAGTTATGGGGCAACGGCGCCAGATGGGTAGCCGGTATCGACGAAGCCGGACGCGGGGCCCTAGCCGGGCCGGTATACGCCGCAGCCGTGATCCTGCCTCCACCGGCGGCGCAAGCGCCCACCCTTCATCCCCAAAAAGAGTTGCTCGCCCGCCTGGCAGGCCTGAACGACTCAAAGAAAATGTCCCCTGACCAGCGCGCCTCCTGGGCCGGCAGGCTGCCCCGCATCGTACTTGCCTACAGCCTCGGGTGCGCGACCGCCCAGGAAATCGATACTTTCGGCATCCTGCCCGCCACCCGCCTCGCCATCCACCGCGCGCTGCTGGCGCTCGACCCCGCGCCCGATCACCTGCTCGTCGATCACATTCGTTTGCCTCGGGCCCCCATCCCCCAAACCTCCCTTACCAAAGGTGACGCGCGCAGCCTGAGCATTGCCGCGGCCTCGGTGTTCGCCAAAACCGCCCG
>JALUWE010000562.1 GCA_027019845.1 Anaerolineales bacterium
CCCGCTGCTACCGTGGTCGAAGACGCGCCCGCCGGCGCCACGGTGGTCGAAGAGCCGGCAGCCGCGGCCACAGCCCTGGAGGCCGCGCCGCCTCCCCCCCGCGGGGGCACGGGAACGGTTTCCCCGGCAGGCGCCGGCGGCCCTGGGGGGACGGGGGTCAGAGGGATGGGTACCACCGCGCCCGCCTCGAGACCCGCGCAAAAACCAGGCATCCCCCGCAACCTGCTGATCGGCGGCGCGGCGATCATCGTGCTGGCGTTGATCTGCCTGATCGGCGGGGGGATTGCGGCCCGGCAGTTCGTTGGCCGCGGAGGCGAAGAGGGGATTGGCGGCGCACAGACCGAGGTAAGCCAGGCCCCGGCAGGTGGCGGTGCAGCAGAAGTCACCCCCACCGACACACAAGCCCCAACCGAGCCACCGCCCCCCACCGAAACCCCCCTCCCCCCTACCGCGACCGACGTCCCCACCGAAGCACCTACCCCTACGGTGACGCCCACCCCCACCCCCGAAGGCCCGTGGGTCGAAATCACCAACATCGCGCTGGAGGGCAACTACGTGGTGGATTACCAGGTACACCAATTCCCGGAAGACCAGCCCGGCATGCACGTTCACGTCTTCTTCGACACTGTGCCGCCCGAACAGGCCGGGGTGCCGGGAGGAGGCCCGTGGAAACTCACGTACGGCCAATATGGCGATCCGCCCTTTACCGGTTACGGCCCCGCCAACCGCGGGAACGCCAACCAGTTGTGCGTGCTGGTTGCCAACGCCAACCACACCGTCATCCCGGAAAGCGGGAACTGCGTAGACTTGCCAGAGGAATGAAGCCGTTTTTTCAAAATCAAAGCTTCGGAAGTCGAAAAATGGCTTCCGAAGTTTTATAATTACAGTACTTACGCAGTTGAGACCTCACAGGTCTACTACTACACGATGCAGGAAGATTTTACCCAAAGTCGATTGCATCCGGGCGTCTCCATGCGCTTTGAGACCTGTGAGGTCTGGGTGCGACTTTTCAAGTGCGTAAGTCCTAATCATTAATCGAGAATCAATGGATCGAAATTGTAGAGCGAGATGGTATCCCTTCGGTGCAGTTCAGAACAGGCTGCTCCCCGTCAACGACAAATTTGCGCTACAACACGGCGATCTGCTGAGAATTGAGAAGCCTTAATCCCAACCTTTCACCCTGCCATGCCTTTGCTGTTTGTATTTTCGATCATCGCTTTTCTCATCTTCGTCAACGCGCTTTACGTTGCTGCCGAGTTTTCAGCCGTAAGCTCGCGACGCTCGCGTCTTTCTCAGTTGGCTGACGAGGGCAACTCGCTGGCTGCCGGGATGGTCGCCATCGTAGAAAGCCCAGAAAAACTGGATGTATACGTTGCCACCTGCCAGATTGGCATCACCATCTCCAGCTTGATTTTGGGCGAATACGGCCGTGCCCAACTCTCCCCGTACATCGCCCCCTGGCTGGCGCGGTGGTTGGGGGGAGACATCCTGGTCGCGGCCCAGGTTTTCAGTGCTACCCTGATTTTGCTCTTTTTGACCAGTTTGCAGGTGCTTTTCGGGGAATTGGTGCCGAAAAATATCGGCATTCAATATCCAGAGCAACTGGCAATGGCAACCCTGCTGCCGTTGCGTTGGTCCATGGCGCTCTTCAAGCCGCTGATCTGGTTGTTCAACGGCAGCGGGCACCTGATCATGCGCCTGATGGGCCGCAAAGTGGTGGCCGAATATGCCCACATCCATTCTCCGAACGAAATCGTCATGCTCATTGAGGAAAGCGGCCAAGGCGGGCTGATCGAACAAGAAGAGCGGCGTTTGCTCAAAAACACGCTCGAAATGCGCGATTCCATGGTGCGCCAGGTGATGATCCCGCGTACGCAAATGCTGGCCGCACCCGACAATCTGACCTGCGACGAACTCTTCACCCTGCTGGCCGACTCGCGTTTCTCCCGCCTGCCGCTGTACCGCGGCACCATAGACAACATCGTCGGGGTGGTGCATCTGAAAGATTTGCTGTGCATGGAACAGCAACTGCAACTCAGAAATGTGGCCGACATTTTGCGCCCTGTGCCCTTTTTTCCGGAGACCATTCCGGTCAAAACGGTCTTCTCGCTGTTGCAGCGTAAACATTTGCAGGTTGCCATCGTGCTAGACGAGTTTGGCGGCACCGCGGGAATGGTGACATTGGAGGACCTGATCGAGGAAATCTTCGGTGAATTACAAGACGAATTCGATGTGGGATACGTGCCCCCATACCGCCTTCTGCCGGGCAACCGTTTGTGGATCCGGGGGGATACCCTGATCGAGGAGTTGAACGAACGCCTCGAAGAACTGCGCCTGCCGGACAGAAATGTGGACACCATCGGCGGGCTGATCCTGAACGCCATTGGCCCGCTGCCCGGCCTGGGTACGGAGATCGAAGGTCAGGAGGTCGAAATCAACGGCTGGAAATTCCGGGTGGAGAAAACGCACGGTCGCGGGGTGACCGCGGTCAGCCTGGCGCTCACCCCGCAGCAGATCCAAAAACTTCAGGAGGGAGAAGCATGAGCGAAGTGATCATCCCGCTGGCGATCATCAGTGTTTTCATTCTGCTCAACGGCATCTTCGTGGCCGCGGAATTCGCCATTGTGGCCGCGCCGCGCACCCGCATCGCCCAACTGGCAGACGAAGGCATGGCCGCGGCCCAGCGCACCTTCAAAATCCTGCTCGAACCCGCGCTGCAAAACCGTTACATCGCCACCGCCCAGGTCGGTATCACGATTGTCAGCCTGGGGTTGAGTATGTACGGGGAAAAGATCATCGAAGAATGGCTCATGCTCCTGTTCCATGAGAGCGTGGCCGAGCCGGTCGCCGAGACCATCTCCTTCATCGGCGCGATTGCCTTGCTCACCTACTTGCACGTAGTCTTTGGCGAGATGATCCCCAAATCGCTGGCCTTGCAGTCGGCAGAGCCAACCGTGCTGGCCCTGGCGCGGCCCATGGCCCTGCTGGAAAAGCTGTTTTGGCCGTTGGTGGCGGTGCTCAACGGGCTTGGCAACGTGATCGTGCGCTTGCTGGGTGTTCCCCCGCCGGAGGAAGACGCCCGCCTGTTCACCCCCGAAGAACTCGAATACATTGTAGAGGAAAGCTCTGAAGGGGGAATGCTCGATCCATCGGACCAGCTTTTCATTGAAAACATCTTCGACCTGCACGAGCGCACGGTCGAACAGGTGATGACCCCCCGCACCCAGGTGGTCGGTATCGCGGTGAACGCCACCGAGGAGACCATTTTGCGCACGGTTTGCGAGACGCGTAAATCGCGTTACCCGATCTACGATGGCGATCTCGACCAGATCGTGGGCATCTTGCACGTCAAAGACCTGGCGCGGCACCGCGCCCACCACGAGCCGGGCACGCTGGACCTCAAAAGCATCGCCCGCCCTGCGGTTTTCGTGCCCCAATCTTTACACCTGGGGGAGATGCTGATCCGCTTCCGCCGCGAGCACATCCAACTGGGCATCGTGCTGGACGAGTTCGGCGGCACCGCCGGGATCGTGTCCATGGAAGACCTGGTCGAGGAGGTGGTGGGCGAAATCCAGGACGAGTTCGACCGCGAAATCCAGCCCATCGAACAGATTTCCGAGAATGTGCTGCGCGTGCGCGGGGACGTGATTTTGGACGAACTCAACCAACTGTATCACCTGGGCCTCGAAAGCGAAGACGCGCTGACCGTGGGCGGGCTGGTGATGGCCGAACTGGGGCGCATCCCGCTCCCCAAGGACACCATCGAGTGCCACGGCATCACCATCGAGGTCGAGTCGGTCGAGAGGCTGGCCGTGCAGAGCGTGCTGCTCTACCTGCCCAAGAACGAAGACAGGGACGAAAACACGGAGTGAACGGGAAACCAGTGCCCGTGCAACGCAAGCTCATCCCCGCCGGAGAGCACCGCGCCGAAACCCAGGTGCAGAACTCGCGCTTCATCGCCAGCATTGCACCGGCATTCGATGTGGCCGCGGCCCGCCAGTTCATCCGGCGGATCAAACGCGAGTTTTCGGACGCGACGCACAACGTCCCGGCCTTCATCATCGGGCACGGCCAGTCGGTGATCGAGCACTGCCACGATGATGGCGAGCCGTCCGGCACAGCGGGGAGGCCGGTGCTTGCAGTGCTGCGCGGCAGCGGGCTGGGGGATGTGGTGGCAGTCGTGACGCGCTATTTCGGCGGCACCAAGCTGGGGAAGGGCGGGCTGGTGCGGGCGTATGGCCAGGCGGCCAAAACCGCGCTGGAGGGCCTCCCCCTGGCCGAGAAAGTAGCCACCCAAACCTTGCGGGTGGCGGTGCCTTATTCGCTCTTCGAACGCACCCGCAGGCTGATTCACGCCCATCAGGGGCAGGTCTTGGATGAAAACTTTGCCGGGCACGTGACCCTGACCGTCCGTTTTACCGAGGCGCAGGCTGCCGCCTTCCAAAAGGCCATTGTGCAGCTTTCCCGAGGGAGCGTGACCGGCGAGGTGATCGCGACCAACCCGGAAACGGTTTTTCCCCTACCGGGTTGAAGACGGGCAGCAGGGGGCCAGTCACAGGCCACAGATCACATCTCCTGGGTCGAATAGCTGTGCAAGCTGGCTCTGCCGCCTAATATGGACGGGGGACGGGACACCGGGGCCTTGCTCCGGCAATTCATCAATCCTTCCATCCGCTCAATCTGATCACCGCCAGGGTGTTGAGGGTGGCTTTGGGTACGAATGAGGGGATGCTGACGTACTCCTGATCTTTGCTGCCATCCGGGCTGCGCTGGGAAGAGTGGGCATTGCCCCCGGAAGGCCCCAGCGCGTCCAGGGTGGGGAAATACTTCCATAACTGGTTGCCATCGCTCAGGCCGCCGCGAATTTCACGGGTGAGTTGCGCGCCCATGTCCGCGGCGGCCTGCTGCCAGAGGCGTAGCAACCGCTCGCTGCCCGGGTTGCGCTCCCACGGATCGGTCACGTGAACCAGCTCGACGTTCACCTTGCAGCCGTAGCCATCCTGACTGGACACGTCCGAGCGATGGGCGAGGGATTTCACCTTTTCGATTCCGGCGGCAAACACATCGGGATCGAAAGCGCGCATCTCCACCCAGGTTTCGGCAAAGTGCGGCACCCGGTTGGTGACCGTTCCGCCCTGAATTTTGCCCACGTTGAAGGTGATGTCCTTGTCGTAGTCGGTAAACCCGGCAATGTCCCGGATCAGGTACGCCATTTGCACGATGGCGTTTGCCCCCATGGGGTGCGCGCTGCCAGCGTGTGCGGATTTGCCCTCCACCGTAATGCGAAAAATCGCCATGCCTTTGCGGTTGGCGATCACCTTGAAGGTGTTTTGGCGCACGATGCCGCCCTCGAACACCAGACACGCCAGCACCTCACCGTCCAGGTATCGCCTGCACACCTGCAGGAAGTCTTTTTCCATCGTCTCTTCGGAGGCGTTCAGCAGCACACGCCAGGCGATCCCCTCGAAAATCCGGGGGGCAAACGTGCGCAGGGCTTCCAGGATCATCAAGATCATCACCGTGCCCCCTTTGATGTCCACCACGCCGGGGCCGTAGATGCGATCCCCCTCCACGCGCCAGTGAAAATCGTTTTGCTCTTCGTCTTCGGGGGGGTAGACCGTGTCGAGGTGGGAGATGAAAGCGATCTGGCGTGTCCCCTGCGCGGGTCTGGCCAACGCCAGGTGAACGCCGTAGTCCGGGCGGGCGGAGGGGACGAATTCGGCCTCGAACTCCAGCGGGGCGAAGGCCT
>JALUWE010000563.1 GCA_027019845.1 Anaerolineales bacterium
GCAGTTGAAACCTCACAGGTCTACTACCACACCATGCAGGAAGATTTTACCCAAAACAGATTGCATCCGGGCATCTCCATGCGCTTTGAGACCTGTGAGGTCTGGGTGCGACTTTTCAAGTGCGTACGTCCTATCATTTACCCAATATCCAATATCCAATCCCCATCCTTCGACTACGAGCGGGCTTCGCCCGCCCTCCGCTCAGGATGCAATTACCCAATTACCCACTCCCTATCCCTATCCCTATCCCTATCCCCACTCCCTATCCCCACCCCCCAATAACTCCCCTCCCATGAAAACTCTCATCTACCTCCTCGCCGCCGTACTGGCCTTTTTTGGCTTCATGTTCATCGCCGGGTCGCAGGGCATTGTGCTGCGCATCGTAGTAGGCGTCATCCTGCTGGCCGCGGCCATCGCCATGGTCTACATGAACCGCGCCCGCCCGCAAGTCGTCCGCACCGAAACCACCGTAGTACAGAAAATCGACCTCAGCGGCGACGTCAGCCTGGAGCAGATGACCTGCAACAGCTGCGGCGCGGCCCTGTCCAAAAACTCCATCGAGGTCAAAGCCGGCGCCATCTTCGTCAACTGCGAATACTGCGGCGCGTCGTACCAGATCGAAGAAGCCCCGAAATGGTAACCACAAAAGATTTGCGCCAATCTGCGAAATCCGCCTACCTGACGGCCAGCACGTTTTTGGCCGGGTTGCTCGCCGCGCCCGATCAGCCGCCGGCCCCCGGCATGTACACCTACCACATCCGGCCCGCGGGCGGCCAGATTCGCCTGCACCTGCGCATCGAGCAGGACGGCCGCGGCGTGCTGTTCCGTGACGTGACCGACGTGATCCACCTCAACCAGACCGCCGCGGAGATGGCGAAAATGGCCCTCGATCAGGTACCGCGAGGGCGCGCCCGCGCCAGCCTGTTACGCCGCTACCGGGGCGTCTCCGCCGGAGAGCTTGACCGGGAACTCACCCGAATCTACGAAATGGTCGAGACGCTGCGCGATCCCGTCGGCTGCCCCACCTGCGCGGTCCACGACCTGGAGCGCACCGCGCTGTTCAGCACCCGTGTACACGCGCCCTACAAAGTCGATCTGGCCCTGACCTACGGCTGTAACAACGAGTGCCCGCACTGCTACAACGAACCCGACCGCTACCACATGCCCTCCCTACCCAAAGAAGACTGGTTCCGGGTGATCGACATCCTGCACCGTGTTGGTGTGCCCCACCTGATCCTGACCGGCGGCGAGGCCACCCTGCACCCCGACCTGCCCGACATCATCCGCTACGCCGACGGGCTGGGGCACATCGTCGGCCTGAACACCAACGGGCGCAAGATCGCGCACCTACCCTACATGCAAACCCTGGCCGAAGCGGGCCTCAACCACGTGCAAATCACCCTCGGCTCCTGCCACCCCGCGATACACGACGCCATGATGGGCGCGCGCTCCTTCCACCAGACCGTGCAGGGCATCCGCAACGCGCTGGCGAGCAGCGTCCACGTGATCACCAACACCACCCTGATGCGCGCCAACATGGGCCACGTCGAGGCGATCATCGAATTCCTGCACGATTTGGGCATCCGCACCTTCGCCATGAACGGCATGATCTACTCCGGCGGCGGGTTCGCCAACCCCAACGCCATCACCGAAGAGGAAATGCCGCCTCTGCTGATCCGCGTGCGCGATAAAGCCGAGGAACTGGGGATGCGCTTCCTGTGGTACACCCCCACCGAATACTGCCGCATGTCGCCGGTGGAACTCGAAATCGGGGCCAAACGCTGCAACGCGGGCGAGTATTCCATGTGCATCGAACCCAACGGCGACGTGCTGCCCTGCCAGTCCTACTACGTGGCTGCCGGAAACATCCTGCGCGACCCGTGGGAGAAAATTTGGAACGGCGACCTGTTCCTCTCCTTCCGCGACCGGGAGCTTGACCCGCGCGGCTACGGCCTGCCCGAAAAATGCTGGGACTGCCCGGATTTGCCCCTGTGCGGCGGCGGCTGCCGTATCGAGCGCGAGGCCCGCGAAGGCCACCGCATCACCGAGGAGGCGGGCGGCGGCTGCGGGGGGTGCAGCGGATCGTGCGGCACGCGTTCGCACCTTACCACCCCCACCCACAGCCCCACCGCGGGCTTCATACCGCCTCCCGGCACCATCCGCACCCACACCCGCGGCAACGGCCAGATGCCCGCCCTGATCCCGCTGGAGAGTATGCAGGTAGACAGGTAGACAGGTAGACAGGTAGACAAATCAGACCACTCAGACAAGTCAGACAAATCAGACAAATCAGACCACTCAGACAAATACCACATGACCCGAGACTTAATCACCCGCCTTTTCATCCCCCGGCGCCCGGCCATACCGGAGAGCGTGGCGCCCGGGCTGTACCATTTCATGCGCGAGCACGACGGGCTATACACCCGCTTCCATCTGCGGGTGGAGCCGGACGGGGCCGGCACACTGATCGCCAACGCGACCGCGGCCGCGCAGCTCTCCCCGTCCGGGGTGCTGATCGCCCGCGGCCTGATGGAGGGCCTGCCGCGCGAGCAAATCCTGCGCGAGTTGGGCCGTGTGTTTCACGGCGCATCCCAGGAGAATTTGCGCCGCGACCTCGCCCGCATGGAGCAACTGCTCGATGAGCTGGCCGCGCCTGGCGACACCTACCCGATCATCAACCTGGAAGACGCGGAAATCTCCCCTCACGAAGCACGACTGATGGCCCCGCTGGAGGCCGACATCCCGCTGGCCGCGCCGGAAAAGCTGACCCCCATCCTGGACAAACTCTGGCAGATCGGCATCCCCCACGCGGTGATCCTGGCCCCGGAGAATCCGGAGCCGGCCTATCTGGTCCGCGCGGTGGAGCGCGCCGAAGACCTGGGGTTGATCTGCGGGGTCAGCGGCCGCGCCAGCGGTCTGGTGCGCGGTTCGCTGCTCGACGATCTGGCCATGGCGGGGGTGGACCATGTCACCGTGTTCTACGCCTCCGCGCAGGCCGCGGTACACGACGCGTTGTTCGGCGAAGGCGATCATCAGGCCGCGCAACAGGTGTTCGCCCGCACGCAGGAACTGGAAGTGGCGGACGTGGGGCACATCCCGCTGGTGCAGGCCACGGTGGGCGAATTGGAGGACACGCTGGAAGCACTGCTGGCGATGAACGTGCCCAACGCGGCGTTTTTCGCCATCGCCACCGCCGCCAACGAGAGCGCAGAAGGGGCCATCCTCGCGCCGGCCATGCGCCAGGTGGCCGCCCAGGTCGAGGAGGACGCCAGCGAAGCGCAGGTGCGCTACATCTGGGAGCCGCCGCTGGAATACGACCCGCAACGACCCCTGGCCGAACAGGTGCGCGGCGGGCCGCGCGCGGGCGGCGATCTGGCGGTGCGCATCGAGCCGGACGGCGCGGTCATCCCCCCGCGCGGGCCTTACCGGGTGGCGGGCAACATCCTGACCGATGATTGGGCAGCCATCTGGGCGCACGAAACCTTCCGGCGGTATCGCGAGCGCGTCCAGGCCCCCACCCGCTGCGACGTCTGCCCCGGCCTGGCCATCTGCGCGGCGGACTGCCCGCGTGAACCGGCAGGGTGGGCGAGAATCGCGAATCGAGAATCGTGAATCGAGTGTCGGAAATCGAGAATCGATGCAGTATCTCGAATACCCAATACCCAATACCCAATACCCAATACCCAATACCTACTCCCTAAAACCATGAGCACAACCATGAAACCCACCAACCGCATAGAGCGCATCAGCCGCAGGTTGAGCCTGCTGGCGGTGTTGATTTTGCTGGCGTTGATCGCTTCGCCCGCCTCGGCGCAGAGCTATTCGTTCAGCGTGGACAAGATGTGGATGAACGTTTTCGTACAGCCGGACGCTTCCGTGCGCATCTTGTATGAGATCGTCTTCACCAATAGCACGTTCGGCCGGACGATAGACATCGTGGACATCGGCATGCCCACGGAGAATTACGACATCGGCAACATGACGGCCTCGCTGGATGGGGTGGTGGTGACGGACATCCGCCCGTCGGAGTTCGTGGACCCGGGGGTGGAAATCCATCTGGGGGGGCAATCCATCCCACCCGGGGAAACAGGCAAGCTGCGGTTCGAGTTCACCATACCCGATCTGGTGTTCCAGGATGTGACCAACCGCGAGCTGGCTTCGTTGCAGATCACCCCGACCTGGTTCGGCGACCAGTTTGTGCAGGGCACAACGGATTTACAGATTGCCATCCACCTGCCGGAGGGGGTCTCACCGGATGAGGTGCTCTACCAGGACGAAAACACACCCTTTACGACCAAAGCGATCTTTCGAGATCGGGTGGTGGTGGCATGGGAGTTTCAGGACACCCGGCTGACCGGCCCGCACCTGGTGGGGGTTTCGTTCCCCGCGCGGGTGATGCAGCGGGTGGTGGAGATCAGCCTGTTCGAGCTGGCGGTGCGCTGGTTCGAGGCCAGCAAAAATCTGCGGGTGATCAGCGGGATTATCTTCGTGGTGCTGTTCTCGTTTTTGTTTTTGCGTTTTACCGGCGGTACAGGGGTGACGTTGTGGCTCATTTTGACCGCCGGGGTGGTCTGGCTGCTGGTCACTAACCCGACTTTTCACATGCTGGCGTTTTTCCCGCTGATTGGGCTGGTGATCTGGAACGAGAGCAGCTTGAGGAAGCGTAAGAAAAAGTATCTGCCCCCCATTGCGCAGGTGGAGGGGGGCGGGATCAAGCGCGGGCTGACCGCGCCGGAGGCGGCCGCGCTGCTCGAGATGCCGCTCAACAAGGTGTTGACGCTGATCATCTTCGGGCTGCTCAAAAAAGGCGTGCTGGTGCAGGTCAAGGATAACCCGCTGACGGTGGAGGTGGCGCCCGAATTCCGCGCCAAAGAGTTGAGCAGCCTGAAAGAACGTTTCGAGCGGCGCCGGAAAGCTGCCCAGGAGAAAGGCATTGTGCTGCACAAGTACGAACAGCGTTTTCTGGACGCGATTGAGGCGCGGCCCGGCAGGCCGGTGCATAAGATCGATTTCTCGGATGCTATGAAAATGTTCCTGCGCATCGTGGCGCAACGGATGAAGGGCTTCGATCTGTCCGACACGCAGGACTATTACCGCCGCGTCGTGTCGCGCGCCTGGAAACAGGCACAGCGCATCGGGGAGATACCCAAGCGCGAAAAATTCCTGGACCGCTACATGGAATGGGTGCTGATGCACGAGCAGTACCCAACCGTGTTCACCAGCCGGCGGTACACCTACATGCCGGTCTGGATTCGGCCGATGAGCACTGGCGGGCACACGTTCGGGCGGGTTGCGCCCTCGGGCGGGGGGGGCGGGCGGTCTTCTTCCGGGGTGCCCGCGCCGGGTTTCAGCGATGTGGCCGCCGGGTTCGCGGGGTGGACGGAGAACACGATGGGCCGCATGGCAGAAGCTATCTTGCCCGGCAAAATTCAGGCGACGGGCAAAAGCGGGGTGCTCGATTTGAGCGGTTTCGACAAAGCCACCGGCGATTTCTTCGAGGCGCTGGCAAAGAGCAGCGGTTCGGGAGGCGGCGGTGGCGGGTGCGCGTGTGCATGCGCGGGGTGCGCGTGTGCGTGTGCGTGCGCGGGGGGAGGGAGGTGAGGGGGGAGTGGGGATAGGGATAGGGAGTGGGGAATTGTGAATTGTGAATTGTGAATTGTGAATGGTTAATGGTTAATTGTGAATTGGAGATTGGTTTTTTGCAGGATGGTCGTTTTGTCCTACG
>JALUWE010000564.1 GCA_027019845.1 Anaerolineales bacterium
CTGAACACTGGTAGATTTTACCCCTTTTTGCGGGTACAATCCTGAGAAAAAGTGGAGAGAGAGCCGATGAACATCGATCTGACGAACAAAGTAGCCCTGATCACCGGCGCCTCGCGCGGCATCGGGCAGGCGATTGCGGAGGCGTACGCGGCCGCGGGCGCCAAAGTGGTGCTGGCGAGCCGCAAACAGCCCGGGCTGGAGGCGGTGGCCGAACGGATTCGCGCCTCGGGCGGGGAGGCGTTGCCCGTCGCGGCCCACACCGGTCAGATGGAGGCCGTCGAGAAGCTGGTAGCCACCGCGGTGGAGACCTACGGCGGGATCGACATCCTGGTCAACAACGCGGGAACCAATCCCCATTTTGGCCCCGTGCTCACGGCGGAAGAAAGTATGTGGTTAAAAACGCTGGATGTCAACCTGCTGGGCTACTGGCGGCTGGCAAAAGCCTGCGTGCCGCACATGCAAGCGCGGGGTGGCGGCAAGATCATCAATGTAGCCTCGGTAGCCGGGAAACGTCCCCAGCCCGGCATGGGCGTGTATTGTGTCACCAAAGCCGGGGTGCTGATGCTCACCCAGGTGCTGGCCGTGGAGCTGGCTGCGGACAACATCCAGGTCAACGCGATTGCGCCTGGGTTCATCAAAACTCGCTTTACGCAGGTGCTGTGGAGCGACGAGAAGATCGAAGCCGTGATCCGCAAGGCCATCCCGCAAGGCCGCATGGCGACCCCCGACGAACTGACCGGCATCGCGCTCTATCTGGCATCCGAACTGTCCAGCTTCACCACCGGAGAGACATTCGTGATCGACGGCGGGCAATTGGCTGCCAGCGGGATCGATTTGACGGTTCCCGGAAACCCGTGAGAGCTTCTTTGTGTTGTGGAGGAGCCGCGGAGGTAAGTATTCGGCCAGTACGGAGTCAAAATGATAGCTTGCGCGTTTGAAGGGGTTTGAAGAGCAGTTCCAACTCTGGCGGGTAAAACGCCTATAAGGGCCGGGAACCACTTGCGGTTTTTCTTCGTCTCTGTCCCATGTTCGAGACGATCAAAACCCGACTTCGCCCGCATATTCAGAAAGTGTTTTCCGCCCAGGCCAGCCCGCACGAAATCGCGCTGGGCTTCGCGGTGGGAACGTTCGTGGAACTCCTGCCCGTGTTTGGCGTCAAAACACTGCTCTCGCTGCTGCTGGCCAGGATGATCAAGCGCATCAACCGCCCGGCCATGTTCGGCGCGGTGGCGATGTGGAACTCGTTCCTCATTCTGCCGATTTACGGCCTCAGCTACCAGTTGGGGGCCACGCTTTTCGGTGCCCCGGCGTGCAATGCACCGCTCACGGTTCCAAAGCCGCTATACAGCGGGATGGATTGTTTCGCGCTGGTGTTTTTGCCGGGCTTGCTGGTTGTGGCCGTTGCCATTACTGTGTTCACCTACGTTGCGCTGCGTCTGTTGCTGGCGGGCTACCAGCGCCGCAGACAAATCGCCTGAAACAAAAATCGGGTCTCTGGCGAGACCCGATTTTCGATTCTCGATCCCCAATCCCCCATCACTCCCCAAACTTGATCCCCTGCGCGAGCGGGAGCTGGCGAGAATAATTGATCGTGTTGGTCTGCCGGCGCATGTAGGCCTTCCAGGAGTCCGAACCGGCTTCCCGCCCGCCGCCGGTGTCCTTCTCGCCGCCGAACGCGCCCCCGATCTCCGCGCCGGATGTGCCGATGTTGACGTTGGCGATGCCGCAGTCCGAACCGTTGACCGAAAGAAACCGCTCGGCCTTCAACAGGTTGGTGGTGAAGATGGCGCTGGAAAGCCCCTGGGGGACACCGTTGTGAATTTCGATGGCCTCATCCAGGGTTTCGTACTCCATCAAATAAAGAATGGGGGCGAAGGTTTCGTCGCACACCAGCGGGGTTTGCTGGGGCATGGCGATGATGGTGGGCTGCACGTAGTTGGGCCCCAGCTCGGGCAGCGTGTTGCCGCCGTAGAGCACCTCGCCTCCCTGCATTTTCGCGTTCTCGATGGCCGTCAAATAGCCCTGCACAGCGCGTTCGTTGACCAGCGGCCCCATCAGCGTGCCCTCTTCGAGCGGGTCGCCAATCGGCACCTGGGCATAGGCCTTGACCAGACGCCCGGTCAGTTCTCCGGCGATGTCTTTGTGCATGATGAGGCGCCGGGTGGTGGTGCAGCGCTGCCCGGCAGTGCCCACCGCGCCGAACAGGATAGCGCGCACCGCCAGATCGAGGTCCGCGTCGTTTTCCACGATGATGCCGTTGTTGCCCCCCAGTTCCAGGATGGTGCGCCCCAGCCGCGCGGCCACGGTCTGTGCCACTTTTCTGCCGGTGCGGATCGAGCCGGTAAAGCTGATCAGCGGCAGGCGGTGGTCTTCGGTCAGCCACTGGCCGACCTCGCCGGCCCCGATCACCATCGAGAACACGCCGCTCACCCCATGGTCGGCCATCACCCGGTTGCAGATGTTTTGCACCGCCACCGAGGTCAGCGGGGTGATCTCGGAGGGCTTCCACACCATGGTATCGCCGCACACCGCCGCGATGGTCGAGTTCCACGACCAGACCGCCACCGGGAAGTTGAACGCGGTGATGATGCCGATTGGCCCCAGCGGGTGCCACTGCTCGTACATGCGGTGCTGCGGGCGTTCGGAGTGCATGGTCAGGCCGTAGAGCTGGCGGGAGAGGCCGACCGCGAAATCGCAGATGTCGATCATTTCCTGGACTTCACCATGCCCTTCGACCCGGATTTTTCCCATTTCGAGGGCGATCAGATCGCCGAGGGGTTCTTTCATCTCCCGGACGGCGTCTCCCAGATCGCGGATCAGCTGCCCGCGTTTGGGGGCCGGGACGTTGCGCCAAGTTTCGAAGGCTTTTTGTGTGGCTTGCACCACGGCCTCGTACCCCTCTCGCGTGGCCTGGATCACTTTCCCCAGCAGCTCCCCGCTAGCCGGGTTGTACGACGCCAGTTCGCTGCCTTGCGCGTCTTCGATCCAGCCATCCACCCCGTAACACGCGCCGGGGTTGATTGCTTGAACATTGAGCTTGTCGAGAATTTTTTGTGCTTTCATCAATGGACTCCTGAAGGAATGGGATTTGAAGTAATAGGACTTACGCATTGGAAAAGTCGCACCCGGACCTCACAGGTCTCAAAGCGGCATCGTGTGGTAGTAGACCTGTGAGGTCTCAACTGCGTAAGCACTGAAAGTAAGGAACGTAAAATCGTGGTAACACAGAGACGCCCCTAGAGGCACAGAGAATTTGGAGCGTGGGTGGATATTATAGCCTGAGACCGCGGGTTTGGGCGTGTTTTTGTGTTCGGATGAGGCGGCCAGCAGGCGGCTTTTCAGCATACTCTGAAGTATAATTGTGTTCAACACCCAACAACATCACCGTTGCGTTGGCGTCCGCAGCCAACTACACATCGCAAGGAACGAACCTTTGCTCATTCCGAACTCCTCCGCAGCCGATATTACCGACCTCCAACGTGCCGACCTGTTCCGGGATATGACCGCCACGGAACTGAACACCATTTTGGCCGCTGGCCGCCGCCACCGGGCCAGCGTGGGAGAGTTCCTCTTTCATCAGGGGGACCCGGCGCGCTACCTGTACATCACCCTGTCGGGGCGCGTCAAGCTGGTGCAGATCACCCATGACGGCCAGCAGGTGCTCGTGCGCTACATTGGCCCTGGCGAGACCTTCGCGATGCTGGCAGTTTTGCAAGGCGCCAGATACCCGGTCGCCGCGCAGGTGGTGCAGGATTGCGTCTCGTTCATGTGGGATGGCCCCACCATGAAACAGCTCATGGCTGCATACCCCCAATTGGAGCGCAACGCGCTGCGCATCATGGCAGAACGGGTGCAGGAGTTTCAAGACCGAGTGCGCGAGCTGGCCACCGAGCGCGTCGAACGCCGCATCGCCCGCGCTTTGCTGCGCCTGGCACGGCAAACAGGCCGCCGGATTGAAGAGGGGGTACTGATCGACCTGCCGCTTTCTCGTCAAGACCTGGCCGAAATGGCCGGTACCACGCTCTACACCGTCAGCCGCACGCTCAAAAAATGGGAAGAGCACGGGTTGGTGAAGAGCAGCCGCGCGCGGGTGACCATCACCTACCCGCACGGCCTGGTCATCATCGCCGAAGACCTGCCCCCCGACACCCCCCCGGCTGTTGACGAAGAACCCCCCTTCGCCTGACCCCGTAGACCGCAGTGCCAGCACCACCCAGAGAGTCGGCACAGCAGCGCAGTTTCGATCAACCAGGGGGTCAGCTCAGGCATCCGGGCGATCCCCGGAGAAGCTCACTTTGCCGAAGGGCAGGGTGTTTTTTGACCGGAGCACCGCCCGGACCGTATTCACCAAAAAGATCAACAAGGCCACCGCGTTCAACATCCCCCCCCAGCGGCGAACGAGAAAGGCATCCAGCAGGTCTCCGGCTATGCGCAACGCCAGCGAGGCGTGCAGGAAGGCCAGGTGAATGTAAAAAAGTGGCGAGTAGCCGACAGCCCGCCCCATAATGGCCGGAAAGATGACCGGCGCGTGGCCGAAAATCATGGAAAACACGAACCCCAGAAAGACCGCGTGCAATTGGGCATCGTACCCCGCGCCGCCGGTCACGCCCCCCCACACCACCCCCAGCAGCCCGCCCACCGCCAACCACACATACCCGCCCAACATGCACACCGCGATGAAACGCGTCAGCCCCGGCTTGCGCACGGTTTTGCGCGCCACGTCGAAGCGATACAACCAGATGGACAGGACAACCATCCCGGCCCCGGCGATGCGCACCCCCCCATCGAACGCGGCCAACGAGACCAGCAGCCCGGACCCCAACAGGGCAACCGCGGCCCCAAACGCGGTGCGCGCCCCAGGCGGCAGATCGACCAGCCGCCCCAATTCCAACCGCTCCCCCGCGATGGTCAGGATCAGAAACGCGCCCCACCAGGGCACCAACCGCGGCACGCTCCAGCCCGCCAGCCACAACACGTTGCCAGCCAACCAGGCCAGCGCGCCCAGCGCCATCGTCACGGTGTAGGCCGCCAGATGGCGGCGCAGGATCACCACGAAAATCAGCACCAGCCCCAGGCTGCCCAACACCGCCAGCAGCCGGGCGATCTGCGGGAAACCGGCCAGCAGAAGCAGCCCACCCAACCCGCTCAGGGCCGCGGCGGCGTACATCCAGCGCCGCCCCAGCGCGACCGCCCGCTCCAACGTGATCAGCGTGCCCAAAAAACCGGCCACCATCAGCGGGCCGTGCGCGGCCATCCAGCGCGCATCGATCGTGGGGACCGCCCACCCCAGGCGCATCAGCCCGGCCAGCACGGCCAGGATCAGCGACAGCATGGCAAGCGCCAGGGGCGGAAAATGCAGACGCGAAGGAGTCATTCGAGCAACAGCAGCAGCATGATCACCTGAGTTTGGGCGCACACGCTGTGGGGCAGGTGCGCGGGCATGTGAACCCAGGTGCCGGGTCCGGCTTCGAGCGCCTCGTCCCCCAACGTCAGGCGGGCGCGGCCCTTCAGGAAGTGCAGCACCGCTGGTTTGGCAGCCGTGTGCTCGGAGAGTTCCTGCCCGGCGGCAAAACCGAACAGCACAGCTTTCAGCCCCTCGCCGCGAAACACCGTCCGGCTGACGATGCTATCCGGCGGAATGTCGGGCAGTTGGGCGGGGAGGGAGGGGATGTGAGTGTAGGGCATGGGGTTGGGGGTTGGGGGTTGGGTAATTGGG
>JALUWE010000565.1 GCA_027019845.1 Anaerolineales bacterium
TGATTTGTCTTACTCGTCTGATTGGTCTGATTTGTCTGAGTTGTCTGAGTTGTCTTACTGGTCTTACTGGTCTTACTGGTCTTACTGGTCTTATTGGTCTTATTGGTCTTATTGGTCTTATTGGTCGAACTCATTGCCCGGGAAGAAGGTAGACAAGTACGACAAGTAAGACGAGTACGACAAGTACGACAAATACGACAAGTAAGACAAGTAAGACAAATAAGACAAATAAGACAATAACACCCCCATGCCCCTCTTCGACCCCGCCACCGAAACCCTCCCCCGCAGCGACCTGCGCAGCCTCCAACTGGAAAAATTGCAGGCCATGCTCGACCAGCTCTACGGCCACAACCGGTTCTACACCGCCAAAATGAAAGCCGCCGGCCTGAAACCCGCAAACGTGCGCACCCTGGACGACCTGGCCGCCTTCCCCTTCACCACCAAACAGGAACTCATGCAGGCACAGGCCGCGCAGCCGCCTTTCGGCCTCAACGCCACCTTCCCCGAAAGCGCGTACACCCGCTTCCACCAGACCTCCGGCACCACGGGCGCGCCCCTGCGCGTGCTGGACACCGAAGAAAGCTGGGACTGGTGGGGCAAGTGCTGGGGCTACGTGCTGGCCGGGGCCGGGTTGACCGCGGACGACCGCCTGTTCGTTCCCTTCTCGTTCGGGCCGTTCATCGGCTTTTGGGCCGCGGTGGAGGGCGCAAAACAGATCAACGCCCTGATGATCCCCGGCGGCGGGCGCAACTCGCTGCAACGCCTGCAACTGATGCAGGAACTGGGCGCAACCGCCATGTGCTGCACCCCCACCTACGCGCTGCGCCTGGTCGAAGTCGCCCGCCAGGCCGGGTTGGACCTGAACACCATCCCCATGCGCGCCACCGTTCACGCCGGTGAACCGGGCGCCAACATCCCGGCCACCAAAGCGCGCATCGAAGCCGCCTGGTCGGCCCGCTGCTTCGACCACGCCGGCGCCTCCGAAGTCGGCGCACACAGCTTCGAGTGCCAGGCCCAGCCCGGCGGCACCCACGTGATCGAGAGCGAATTCATCGTCGAAGTGCTCGACCCCGAAAGCGGGCAGCCGGTCTCCCCAGGCGAACCCGGCGAGCTAGTGATCACCAACCTGGGCCGGATCGGCTTCCCGGTCATCCGCTACCGCACCCGCGACCTGGTGCGCCTGAACCTCGACCCCTGCCCCTGCGGGCGCACCTTCGCGCGCTTCGACGGCGGCGTGATCGGCCGCACCGACGACATGGTGGTCGTCCGCGGGGTGAACGTCTTCCCCAGCGCCATCGAGAACCTGGTGCGCCGCTTCCAGGCCGTGGACGAATACCGCGTCACCGTCTACACCCACCACGCCATGGGCGAACTGAAAATCGAGCTTGAAGTCTCGGACCAGGCACAGGCCGAAGCCACCCGCCAGGCCGTCGCACAGGCCGTTGCCCACGCGCTGGGGCTGCGGCCTACCGTGGTGCTGGTGCCCGCCGAAAGCCTGCCGCGCTTCGAACTCAAGGCACGACGATTTTTCGTGGAGACATCCCCATGAAACAACTACTGACCCTCAACGTCAACGGTGAACGCCACGAAGTGTGGGCCGCCGTCCACAAAACCCTGTTGGAAGTGCTGCGCGAAGACCTGCACCTGACCGGCACCAAACACGGCTGCGAGCTGGGCGAGTGCGGCGCGTGCAGCGTGCTGATCGACGGCGTGCCCATGCTCTCCTGCCTGGTGCTGCCCGTCGAAGTGCAACACAGCGAAATCCTGACCGTGGAAGGCCTGGCGCACAACGGCCAGCCCCACCCGTTGCAAACCGCGTTCGCGGAATTGGGCGCGGCCCAATGTGGTTACTGCACCCCGGCCATGCTGCTCACCGCCAAAGCCTTGCTCGACCACAACCCCCACCCCGAGCGCGAGGCCATCCGACAAGCCCTGGCCGGCACCCTGTGCCGCTGCACCGGCTACACCAAGATCATCGCAGCCGTGGAACTGGCCGCCCAAGGCAACCCGGAGAGCGCGCATGTATGAAAAAGAGTCCTACCAGGTGATCGGAAAACCGTTGATGAAAGTGGACGCCCTGGCAAAGGTCAAGGGCGAAACCGTGTACGCGGACGACATCTTCCTGCCGCGCATGGCCTACTGCAAAATTCTGCGCAGCCCGCACCCCCACGCGCGCATCACCCGCATCGACGTCGGCCCGGCCCTGGCGCGGCCCGGGGTGCTGGCCGCCATCACCGGCCGCGACCTGCCGGTCAAATTCGGCATTCTGCCCCCCAGCCAGGACGACGAAGCCCTGTGCCAGGACAAAGTGCGCATGGTGGGCGATCCGGTGGCCGCGGTGGCCGCGCTGGACGAAGAAACCGCCGAAGCCGCGCTGGACCACATCATCGTAGAGTACGAACCCCTGCCCGCGTTGATGACCATCGAGCAAGCCCTGGCCCGGCCCGAAGTCAAAATCCACGCAGAAACCCGCAACGGCAACATCCACAAACAGGTGGCCCTCGAATTCGGCGATGTGGAAGCCGGGTTCGCCCAGGCCGACCACATCCGGGAAGACATCTTTTACTACGAGGGCAACACCCACCTGCCCCTGGAACAGCACGCCGCGGTGGCGCACTACGGCCCGGACGGGCGGCTCACCCTGTGGTCCTCCACCCAAACGCCCCACTACCTCCACCGCGCGCTCTCCAAAGTGCTGGAACTGCCCCCCAGCCGCATCCGGGTGATCGCCGCGCCCGTGGGCGGCGGCTTTGGCGGCAAATCGGACCCCTTTTCGCACGAGATCGTGGTTTGCAAACTTGCCATGCTCACCGGCCGCCCGGTCAAAATCACCCTCACCCGCGAGGAAGTCTTCTACGCGCACCGTGGGCGGCACCCGGTCTTGATGTGGGTCAAAACCGGAATGCGCAACGACGGCAGCATCACCGCCATGCACTTTCGATCCTACCTGGACGGCGGCGCATACAGCAGCTATGGCCTGGCCACCACCTACTACACCGGCGCGCTGCAAACCGTCACCTACCCCATCCAGCACTACAAATTCGAGGGGCTGCGCGTCTTCACCAACAAACCGCCGTGCGGCCCCAAACGCGGCCACGGCACCCCCCAACCCCGCTTCGCGCTCGAAGTGCAACTGGACAAATTCGCCGAAGACCTGGAGATCGACCCCGCGGAGTTGCGCCTGCGCCATCTCATGCCGCCCAACAGCAAAACCGCCAACCACCTGACCGTGACCACCATCGGGCTGGGCGAGTGCATCGAAAAAGTGGTGCAGGCCTCCGGCTTTCGCGAACGCCGCGACAGCCTGCCGCCCGGCAAAGGGTTAGGGCTGGCCTGCGGCTCGTACCTGAGCGGCGCGGGCGTAGCCATCTACTGGAATGACATGCCCCACTCCGGGGTGCAGATCAAGATCGACCGCGGCGGCGGTGTGACCGTGTTCTGCGGCAGCACCGACATCGGCCAGGGATCGGACTCGGTGCTGGCTTACCTGGTGGCGGAGGAACTGGGCATCCACCCGCGCGATGTGGTGGTGGTCACCGCAGACACCGACCTGACCCCGGTCGATCTGGGCAGCTACTCCAGCCGGGTGACGCTGATGACCGGCAACGCCGCGCTGGCCGCGGTGCGCCCGCTGCGCCAGATGATCCTGAACGCGGCCGCGGAGGCCCTCGAGCTGCCCCCCGAGGCCCTCACCCTGGCGAATGGCCGGGTGTACAACCTCGATCAACCGGCATACGGCCTCTCGTTTCAGGAGGCGGTGCAGCGCGCCGAGGCCAAGTACGGCACCCTGGGGTCGGTGGGCAGCTACACCCCGCCCCCCCGCGGAGGAGACTACAAAGGCGCGGGCGTCGGCCCATCGCCCAACTACAGCTACTCCGCGTGCGTGCTCGAAGTCACCTGCGACCTGGAGACCGGCCTGTACACGGTGGATAAGGTCTGGCTGGCGCACGACATCGGCAAAGCCCTCAACCCCCTGCTGGTGGCCGGGCAGGTCGAAGGCAGCGTGTACATGGGGCTGGGCGAGGCCATGATGGAAGAGCAGGTCTTCCGCCGCGGGCTGCACAAAATCCCCTCCATGCTGGACTACAAAAGCCCCACCACCCTGGAGATGCCGGAAATCGAGATTTTCCTGGTGGAAACGCACGATCCCGAAGGCCCCTACGGGGCCAAAGAGGTCGGGCAGGGGCCGTTGCTGCCGGTCATCCCCGCGCTGGCGAACGCGGTCTACCACGCTACCGGGGTGCGGGTGGACAGCACGCCGATCACACCGGAGAAGATTCTCAAGGGGCTGCAAGCCCGGGCGCGCGGCCGGGACGGGCGGGTAGGCCCCACGCGGCTGCCCGCGGTGGATTTCCCGGACCCGGTCCGGGTGCCCCCGCCCCAAACGGAGGTGCCGGCATGATGCGTTTACCCCCCTTTCGGTACATCGCGGCGCGCACGCTGGAGGAGGCCGTGGCGACGAAGGCCAAATACGGCGCGCAGGCCATGTACGTGGCCGGCGGCACGGATTTGTACCCCAAGATGAAACGCCGCCAGTTCGAGCCGCAGGTGCTGATCGGGTTGCGCGGCATCCCGGAACTGCGCGCCCTCTCCAACCACGGTGAAGACGGCGGGTTGACGATTGGGGCCGGCCTGACCCTGGCCGAGGTGGCGGAGCACCCCCAGATCGTGCAGCGCTACCCGGCTGTGGCGCGCGCGGCCGCGCTGGTCTCCTCCCCCCAACTGCGCAACGCGGGCACGATTGGCGGCAATCTGTGCGTGGACACGCGCTGTACCTACTACGATCAGAGCTACGCCTGGCGCCGGGCGCTCGGGTTCTGCATGAAAAAGGACGGCGATACCTGCTGGGTGGCGTTGAGCAGCCCGCGCTGTCTGGCGGTGTCGTCCTCGGATTGCGCGCCGGTGGTGATCGCGTTGGAAGGGCGTGTGCGGCTGCTCGGCCCGGAGGGTGAGCGCGTCGTGCCCGCGGAGGCCCTTTACCGCAACGACGGGATGCACTACCTGGAAAAATCGCCCGACGAGCTGCTGGTGGACATCCGGCTGCCACAACGGGAGGGTTGGCGCGCGGTGTACTGCAAGCTGCGCCGCCGCGGTACGATAGATTTTCCGATTTTGGGCGTGGCCGTGGCGCTGCGCACCGACGTGCAGGGTGTGTGCCGCGGCGCGCGCATCGTGCTGGGCGCGGTGGCTTCACGGCCCTTGCCGGTCCCGCAGGCCGCGGAAACGCTGATCGGCCACACCATCACCCCCGAGCTGGCGCAAGAGGCAGCCCGCATCGCGTTCAAGGCAGCCCGGCCCCTGGACAACACCGACATGGCCTTGAGCTACCGCAAGAAGATCACCCTCACATACGTGCAACGTGCCATCCTGCAAGCCGCCAGCCGGCATCCTTGACACTGAAAATTGCGAATGATATATTTTTGGAAAATACTGACCGGTAGGTATTTATTGGTGGTGGGGTGCGGGGTGCGGGGTGCAGGGTGCGACGTGCGGAGTGTCAGGTATCAGGTTGAAAGCTGAGACCTCACAGGTCTACTACCATATTGGACTTTAGACAAAATGCGTTTTGCCCCCACATGTGGGGATTTGACATGCAGCCTTGCCCCCATATCTTGGGGTTTTCGCTGATTTGTCAAAAGTCCAATACCATACGATGCAGGAAGATTTTACCCAAAATAGATTGCATCCGGGCATCTCCATGCGCTTTGAGACCT
>JALUWE010000566.1 GCA_027019845.1 Anaerolineales bacterium
AGCCACCGTTGGCGAGGAGGAGAGAACGGGCGACGAGCGGTTGGCTGCGTTTTGCGCGGCCGGGGCGGTGGGAGAAGGGTCGGGCAGGGCGGTGGGGGGAAGGGCCGGTTGTCCGGCTGTTGGGGTGGAGGGCCGGGCCGCGGTGGTGGCGGTGGGGTCGAGCGGAGCCGCGGGGAGAGGGGAGGGCGAGGCGGCAACACAGGCAGCCAGCAGCGTTCCCGACAGCCAGGTAAAAATTGAGAGGAAAACAGGACGAAGCGGTGGGCGGCTCATGGGGTGAGGATGGCTTCCCCGATCTTTTCAGCCAATAGTGCCGAACCAGCCGGGGTGAGGTGGAAGGCCGTGTTGGTGAATTGGTCGTTGGGAACGGCGTCCCACAGATCGAGGTAATTCCAACCCTGCTGTGCAGCCTGTTCGGCGAGCAGGCGGCGGTATTGGTCGTAGGCCCAGCGGGGGTAGTAAAAATTATACCGGATGTCACTATTTTGTCCATCGCTGATAAACATCGGTTCGTTTACCAGCAGCACAGGCACGTCTGCGGCCATTTCGATGCCGGCGCGCAGCAGGTCGAAGGCCAGGTCGTCTGGGGTGAGGGGGTCGGCCAGGTCGTAGAAGCTGCTGTCGGGTTCGAGGTCGGTGGCGCGCAGCGGGTAGCTTTCGGGGTAGTATTGATCGATTCCGGTGGCGGCCCATAAGACGCCGTAGACCTGAAGGCGGAGCAGGTCGGCCAGCGCGCGGCGGCGGCCAATCAGGGTGCGTTCCCAGAAGGTGGGCTGGACGAAGGCGGGGTCGTCGGGTGCGATGGGCAAGTCGTAGGCCGGGATCAGGGGGCGGATGGCCTGGGGGTTGTGCTGGACGATGGGGGAGGCGAGTTGTTTGTTGTGCGGGAAGGATTCCAGGGTGGTGAGCCAGATGATCAGGTCTGGCTGGTATTGGAGGGCGCGCTGTAGGATCAGCAGGTCTTTGGCCAGGCTGAGGGTGGGGTAGCCCAGGTTGAAGGCGCGCACTGTGCGGCCGTCTGGCAGGGTGAGGCGGGCGGCGTTCAGGTAGGCGTCGAGGGTTTGTTGCGGGGTGAGCAAAAAGCCCCACACTGCGGAGTCGCCGATCAGCACCACGCGGTATTCGTCCGCGGGTTTGGGCGCGGCCGAGATGCGGTGGGCGGCGAACATGGCCTCGAGGTTGAACAGGGTGACGTTGTAGGACAGGGTGGGATCGTCGCCGTAGGGCAGGCGCGGGCGGCCCGGGAAGAGGCGGTTGTATGCGCTGAGGCGGCCCAGCGCGGGCAGCGCGTTCGTACCGGCAAAGGCCAGGTTCAGGGCAACGAAGAGCAGCAGCGTTTTGAGCAACAGGCGCGGCAGGGAGATGTTGGCCTCCACGGTCAGCCTCCGAACAATTTCAAAAAGAACCCCCAGGCTGTTTGGATGTCGGTCAGTGCGAACCAGACCCACCCCAGCGCGACGAAGTGAAAGGTGAGCACGGCGCCGGCGGCGTTCAAAGCGCGCTTGAGCCGGGGGGCGGCCACCCACTGTGTGTAGCGCGAGCGGAACTTCTCGCTCCAGCGGTTGTGGAAGAAAAGCCCCACACCGTGCCACGCGCCCCACAACAAAAAGTTCCACTGCACACCGTGCCACAACCCGATCAGGATCATGGTGGTCAACTGGGTAAGGAGGATCACCAGCGGCACCGGCATACGACGGAGACGCAAGGCGCGGATCAAGGGGTTGAAGTAGTAGGCGCGGAACCACTGGGCGAGGGTGATGTGCCAGTTGTTCCAGAAGGCGGTCAGGTTGGGTTTGCGATAGGGTGATTGGAAATTTTCGGGCAGCCGGATACCGGCCAGCCGTCCCAGCCCGATGGCGATGTCTGTATAGCCGGAAAAGTCGAGGTAAATGCGCAGGGTGTAGGCGTAGAGCAGCACCCACGCCCAGCCGGTGGGGGTCACTTGGGCGGCGTTGGTGTTGTTGAGGGCGATCAGGGCCAGGGTGTCTGCCAGGGCGAATTTTTTGAAAACACCGGCGGCGATGCGCTGCCCGGCGGGGAGCAGGTGTTCGCTTTGCTGGAGGGGGGCGCGCAGGTCGCGCACAAATCGCTGCACGCGGTCGATGGGGCCGGCGGTGTAGGCCGGGTAGAACAGGGCGTAGAGCACAAATTCGTCCAGGGCCAGCCGCGGCAGCCGCCCGGCGGAGGCGTCGCGCAGCACATGCACCAGGCGAAAGATCAGGTACGACAGCCCCAGCCAACGGATGTCCAGCGGGCTGGCCAGTGCGGTTTGCTGGCCCATCAAGGCGCGCAGCCCGGTGCTGGCGGCCTGGGCCAGGCGGGGCGTTTTCAATCCGGCCAGGAGGAGGACCGCCAGGAGGGCCAACCCGTGGATGATCGGGCGGCGCGGGCCGCGCTTGAGGAGGCCCCAGCTCCCGGCGGCGGTGAGCACGGCTGCGGCGGCCACCAGGCCGATTTGCGGGGGGCGCGTGGGCGTCAGGCAGCAGAGCGGTTGTACGTAGCGCAGCGCGGCCACCAGCAGCACGCAGGCCAGTATGATGACCGCGCTCCATTTCTCGGCGGGCTGCGCGGCAAGCGGGGAGGTGCTGGGCCGGCTGGCGGCCCAGACAAGCAGCGTCAGCCCCAACGCAGCGGTGGGCAGCCAGAAATCCAGGTAGCGGATGGGCATGGAGGGCTGCATCCAGTAGATGGCGAGCACACTGCCCGCCAGCAGCAGCCACCGCCGCGACTGCGCGTTTGCCACCCTGCCTGCCAGCAGTGTGAAGCCCGCCAAAGCCAGAATTTGCACCAGGGTCATGGCCGGTGAACAGGCGAGTCCCTCAGAACCCCTGGTAAATCCATGCCGGGGCTTGTTCGGTGGTGAGGATCAGCACTGCGATCAGGATCAGGCAGAGCAGAACCGCGTAGATGTTTTCGCGGCTGAGGAGTTTACGGGCCATGCGCGTTTCCTTGTGTGGGGTGGGGAGGCTCACTTTGGCTGCCGCCCGCACACCCGCCATTCTCCTCCTTCTTGTACGACCTGAAACACCGAGGTGTCCAGCGGGAAGCTGCGGTCTTCGGCCCCGTAGGTGGCGAGGATTTCTCCGCTGCAAGATACCAGGGTGGCTTCGCCGTCGCTGCCCGTGACCTGGCAGGCCAGGCCTTCGAGGCGGGTTTCTACGCCCACGAAGGCGTCCAATTCAAGTTGTGCCTCTCCCTCCCAGGCGGCGCACGAGGCTGCGATCATCTGGTCGCGGTTTTTGTCGGCCAGGGCTTGCAGGTAGGTTTCGACCGTTTGCGCGGCCGGGCTGCCGCTTTCCTCCGCGGGGGTGCAGGCAGCCAAAAAGAGCGGCCAGGTAGACAACACGATGGCGAGCAGGAGTAGTTTGTTTTTCCACATACGCATCACTCCGTGGCAGAATGGGTAGATGGGGCCAAAAAGTTTGCCGGGTGTTGAGGCTGCGCCCGGCCATGTCCGGTTGGTCGGGCGGCCAGCAGGGTGACGGCCGGCAGCAATTCTTGCGCAGGAGGGTATTATACCCAAGCCGGTACGCGCCTCATTACCGGAATTTGACAACCGTTACCCCCTCCCCACCCTCGCCGCGTTTGCCCGGCTCGAAGGATTGAACGTGCGGGTTGTTGCGCAGCGCTTTGCGCACCGCCTGGCGCAGCCGGCCGGTGCCCTTGCCGTGGATGATGCGCGCCCAGGGCAGGTCGGCCAGAGAGGCGGCTTCGAGGTAGTCGTCCAGCTTCTCGAGGGCTTCATCCACGCGCAGGCCGCGTAAGTCCAGTTCGATGCCGGGGGCGGATGGCATTTGAGGCAGGCTGGCAGGAGGCGGGTGTGTGGGAGGGGGCTGGATGCCCGAGGCGGGTTGCCCGGATAGGGGCAGCAGTTCGCTCAGCCGGGTGCGCACACGCAGGATACCGATTTGCACCTCGGCTTCTTCGTCGTCCAGGGCCGTAACCACGCCTTGCGAACCCAGAGAGCGCAGTTTGACTTTGTCGCCCAGGCGGATGGGGGCGGGTGGAAGGTCGAAAGTTTGAACCTCTTGGGAGAGCGGTGTTCGTTCGATGGGAGTGGAGAGTTCGTCTTCGAGTCTTTCCACTTCTGCGGCCACTTCTTCGACGACTTCGAGCGGCTGCCGGGCGCGGGCCAGTTGGCGGCGCAGCTTGCGCAGCTCTTCTTCCAGGCTGGCCAGGCGGTCTTCGGCTTGCTGTCTGGCTCTTTCCAGGATGTCGCGGCGTTCATCTTCGATGGCGCCCAGGCGGGCGGCCAGCTCGGCGCGCAGTTTTTCGGCCTCGATGCGCGCTTTTTCCGCGTCGCGGCGTGCTCTGCGGATCAGGTCGCGTTGCTGGTGAATTTCGGTGAGCAGGTCTTCGGCGCGCAGCTCTTCGGGAGAGATGCCGCGGCGCGCCAGTTGGACGATTTCTTCGGGCAGCCCCAGGCGTTGGGCGATGGTGAGGGCGTTGGAGGCGCCTGGCAGGCCGATGATCAGGTGATAGGTGGGGCGCAGGGTTTCGATGTCGAACTCCACGCTGGCGTTGAGCACGCCTTCGCGCGCCAGGGCGTAGGTTTTCAGTTCCGGGTAGTGGGTGGCGACCAGGGTGGTGATGCCGCGGTCGAGCAGGTAGGTGAGGATGGCGCTGGCCAGGGCCGCGCCTTCCTGGGGGTCGGTGCCGGAACCGAGTTCGTCGAGCAGCACGAGGGCGCGGGGGGTGGCCTGTTTGAGGATGCGGATGATGTTGGTGATGTGCGCGGAGAAAGTGGAGAGAGACTGCTCGATGGATTGTTCGTCGCCGATGTCGGCATATACGGCCTCGAACACGCTGATCTGGGAGCCGGGGTCGGCGGGGATGTGCAGGCCGGATTGCGCCATGAGGGCCAGCAGGCCGACAGTCTTGAGGCTGACGGTTTTGCCGCCGGTGTTGGGGCCGGTGATGATCAGGGCGTAGGTGTTGGGGTCGAGGAGGATGTCGATGGGGACGACGGTGTCGGGGTCGAGCAGAGGATGGCGGGCGCCCTGGAGACGGATCACGCTGCCGGGGTGGGTGCCGGGCCTGGGGCGGTCAGAGGCTTTCGGGGGCAGTGGTTTGAGGATCGGTTCTGTGGCGTGCATGTCTTCGGCCAGGCGGGCGCGGGCGAAGATCAGGTCGAGTTGGGCGAGGGTTTGGACGGTCGTTTCGAGTTCTGCGGCGCGGGCTGCGATTTTGCTGCACAGTTCGGCCAGGATACGGCGTTCTTCGTCGCGCTCGTCGAGTTGAAGCTGGCGGTATTGGTTGTTGGCTTCGACGACGCTGAGGGGTTCGACGAAGAGGGTTGCGCCGGAGGCGGATTGGTCGTGGACGATAGCTTTGATTTTGCCTTTGAAGTCGGCGCGCAGGGGGAGGACGTAGCGGCCATCGCGCTGGGTGACGAGGGTGTCTTGCAGGTAGGGGGCGATTTTGGGGTCGGAGAGCATACGCTGCATTCGATGGAGCAGCCGGTCGTGGACGGTGCGCAGGTCGCGGCGGATTTGGGCGAGGCGGGGGGAGGCGTTATCGTGGATGTCGCCGCGTTCGGAGATGGCCTGGGTGATGGCGTCGATCAGGCCGAGGGGCGGGGGGATACGGGTGGCGATCTCGGTCAGGTAGGGGAATTGGGTGCCGAGGCGGTCGAAGGTGCGCGCCAGGGTGCGGGCGGCGATCAGGGTGGCTTTGATTTCGAGAATGTCCGGGATGGGGAGCACGACGCCG
>JALUWE010000567.1 GCA_027019845.1 Anaerolineales bacterium
AGCGAGAAAGAACGCCGCCCGGTAGCCATCGACGAGGTGGTCGAGAAAGTCCAGGCCGAGATCGCCGCGCTGGAGGCCGAGATCATGGCGAAGGTGGGGCCGGTGGCGTATCGGGAGTGAATGGGAATCAGTTCAGTGTTCAGTGTTCAGTGTTCAGTGTTCAGTGTTCAGTATTCAGTGGTCAGTAGTTGGGGATTGGGTATTGGGTAATTGGGTAATTGGGTAATTGCATCCTGAGCGGAGGGCGAACGGGGTGAGCCTGTAGTCGAAGGATGGGTAATTGGGAGGAGGGCTGAGAGTTTGGCGATGAAACTTGCTGTTTTGGCCGATATTCACGGCAATCTGGCCGCGTTGCGCGCTGCGGCTGCACACGTACAGGGGTGGAATCCCGACCGGGTGATCGTGGCTGGGGATGTGGTCAACCGCGGGCCGCGTTCGCCGGAGTGTCTGGAGTTCGTGCTGGAGATGGCGGCCACGCGCGGCTGGGAGTTGCTGCGCGGCAATCACGAAGATTACGTGATCGCCCAGTCCAAACCGGATTCCCCCCGCAGCGGCCCGCTGTTCGACGTGTACGAACAGTCGTATTGGACGTACAACCGGTTGGGGTGCGACGTTTCGGCGTTCGAGGGCTGGCAGGAGATGCGCGTTTTTCCGGGGCCGGATGCCCGCCAGGTGCGGGTGGCGCACGGTTCGGTGTTGGGAAACACCCACGGGGTGTTCCCGATGTTCGACGAGGCCGAGTTGATACGCCGGGTAGGAGAGCCGCTGCCGGCGTTGTTTTGCGGGGGGCACACCCATTGGCCGTTTACCACCCATCTGGAGGGCGCGCTGGTGGTCAACGTGGGCGCGGTCGGGCTGCCGTTCGATGGCGATTGGCGTGCCGGTTACGCGCAGTTGACCTGGGAGGAGGGCCGCTGGCAGGCCAACATCGTGCGGCTGGAATACGACCGCCAGCAAATGCTGGCCGATTATCAGCAGAGCGGCTTTTTACACCAGGCCGGGCCGATGGCCTGGTTGGTGTTGGCCGAATTTCTGTTTGCCAAGTCTCAGTTGTACAGTTGGATGCGGGATTATTACGAAGACGTGCTGGCCGGAAAAACCACGGTCGAAGCCACGGTGCGCGAGCAGTTGGAGCGGCAGGGAATGTGGGAGACGGTGGGGGAGTATGTGAAGCGAACTCAAATCCAAACCGGTTCTTCGTAGACTCCGAAGACTTCTTTCATCACCGCGGTGATTTCGCCCAGGGTGGCGTAGACGCGCACCGCGTTCAGGATGTGGGGCATGGTGTTTTCCGTACCCTGGCAGGCGATGCGCAACCGGTCGAGGGCCTGGCCAACTGCGGCGTTGTCGCGCCTGCGGCGCACCTCGTTCAGGCGTTTGACCTGGCGGTCGTACCCTGCCGGGTCCATTTCCAGGATCGGGATGTTGAACGGTTTGTGGTCCTGGTAGATGTTCACGCCGACTACGTGGCGCAGCCCTTCGTCGATCTCGCGTTGGTGGCGGTAGGCCGCGTCCGAGATTTCGCTCTGGAAGAAGCCTTTTTCGATGGCCGGTAACACGCCGCCCAGTTCCTCGATGCGCCGGAAGTAGTCGTAGGCCTGTTGTTCGATCTTGTTGGTTTGCGCCTCGACGAAGAACGAGCCGCCCAGCGGGTCCACCGTGTTGACCACGCCGGACTCCTCTGCGATGATCTGCTGGGTGCGCAGCGCGATGGTGACCGCGTGTTCGGAGGGCAGCGCCAGGGCCTCGTCCATGCTGTTGGTGTGCAGGGATTGTGTGCCGCCCAGCACCGCGGCCAGGGCCTGGAGGGCAACGCGCACGATGTTGTTTTCGGGCTGTTGGGCGGTGAGGGAAACGCCCGCGGTCTGGGTGTGGAAGCGCATCAGCCAGGAGCGCGGGTTTTTGGCGCCGAAGGTTTCTTTCATTTCCCGCGCCCAGATGCGCCGCGCGGCGCGGTATTTGGCGATCTCTTCGAAGAAGTCGTTGTGCGCGTTGAAGAAGAAGGACAGCCGGGGCGCGAATTCGTCGATGTCCAGCCCACGCTTGAGCGCCCAGCGCACGTATTCCATGCCGTCGGACAGGGTGAAGGCCAGTTCCTGGGCCGCGGTCGATCCGGCCTCGCGGATGTGGTAGCCGGAGATGCTGATGGTGTTCCATTGGGGCAGGCATTGCGCGCCATACTCGATGGTGTCCGTCACCAGGCGCATGGAGGGTTCCGGGGGGAAGATGTATTCTTTTTGCGCGATGTATTCTTTGAGGATGTCGTTTTGGATGGTGCCGCGCAGCTGGTCGGCGCGCACGCCCTGCTTTTCCGCGGTGGCGATGTACATGGCCCAGATGATGGCGGCGGGGGAGTTGATGGTCATGCTGGTCGAGACTTTGTCCAACGGGATGCCGTCCAGCAGGATTTCCATGTCTTTGAGGGACGAAACGGCCACCCCGCACTTGCCGAATTCACCCAGCGATTCCGGGGCGTCGGTGTCGTACCCCATCAGGGTAGGCAGGTCGAAAGCGATGGACAGGCCGGTCTGTCCCTGTTCGAGCAGGTACTTGAAGCGCGCGTTGGTCTCCTCCGCGGTGCCGAATCCCGCGAACATGCGCATAGTCCAAAGACGGCCGCGGTGCATGGTGGGGTGGATGCCGCGTGTGTAGGGGAATTCGCCGGGCAGCCCCAGATGCCGGAGGTAGTCCATCTCTGCTACATCGAGGGGGGTGTAGATGCGTTTCACGGGTTCGGAAGATTCGGTGATGAACGTCTCGCGTCGTTCCGGGAAACGCGCGGTGGTGCGTTGCAGGGTGGTCTCCTCCCATTTTTCTTGTGCCCGACGGAGTTGTTCGAGTTTTTCACGGTCGTACATGGGGACTCCTGGAGTTTGAGTTGGGTATTGGGTATTGGGTAATTGGGTAATTGGAGTTCGCCGAATTCCTGATTTCTGCTGTGGCCAGATTATAGCAGGCTTCGTGTTATCCTTGCCATAAAACCGTCTGGCGTGGTAGAATCTCGCGGCCCAATATGCCCCATTCGTCTAGTGGCCTAGGACGTAGCCCTCTCAAGGCTAAAACAGGGGTTCGAGTCCCCTATGGGGCATGAAAAACGAAACGCCGCCCGGTTGGACGGCGTTTCGTCGCGTTGCGGCCTCTATCCTGCGAGCAGGAGGTGTGCCGCAACGCTGAGTTTACTACTACTACTACTGTCCACGACATCACCTCCTTTGGGATGGAATGGCGGAGGTGGGGCAACCCAGGGCTGCCGTTGCAAGAGTATGTCATACTTTGTGCCGGGTGTCAATGGTGATTTGACAGACCCTGATCTGGCAGTTATACTGCCTGGGGCGGCGTGATGTGTGACGTGCCTGCCTTGTGTTTACCCGTACTTACCCTGCAACAAACCTCCGCAAGCCCCCCGAGTGCTCGAGAATTCCCAAAAAGCCCCCAAGAGTCCCCGCCCCATCCCTCCTGACAGTACTTACGCAGTTGAGACCTCACAGGTCTACTACCACACGATGCAGGAGGATTTTACCCAAAACAGATTGCATCCGGGCATCTCCATGCGCTTTGAGACCTGTGAGGTCTGGGTGCAACTTTTCAAGTGCGTAAGTCCTATCCTGAGCAAAACCATGCCTCGATTTCAGAATGTGCGCGAGATTTTCGATCTCATTCCAGCCTATTTTATCCCTGCCGCGGCGAAAGACAGCCGGATAAGGGTGCAGGTGGACCTCTCAGGGGCAGAGGGGGGACAGTGGGGGGTGACAATTCAGCAGGGATGCGTCGTGGTTGAATCGGGCGCGCTTACCCACCCTGATTTGACTATTTCCGCGCCGGCGGAGGATTGCCTTGCCATTGCCAATGGTGATCTGAATCCGGTGGTCGCGTATATGCGCAGGCGCATCAATATCACGGGGGATACTGCTTGTCTTCGTGAGTTGCAAAAAATGTTCCGCCTCCCGGAACAACTGGCGTGGCTGCGGAATCTGACATGAGCCGACTGACAAAACCCCCAACCGATCAGGAAGACCGCGAAAGAGTTGTGCGCCGCCGGAATTTTCGGCGTGAGATCATCGGCATATTTCTCGGCGTTTCCGGAGCGATGGTGATCAGCTCCCTGCTGCCCGTAGTGCGCCAGAATGTCAGTCTGGCGACCGTGATGCTGTGGGGAGGCGCGTTCGGCGGGGTGGCCGCCAGCTTCCCCCGCTTCGAGAAAGCCGGTGCGGCCCTGACCAAAGGGGACAATCGGGTCTTGAATTACGCCATCGGGTTGGGGATCCCCCTGATCGTGCTGCTTTTGCTCGCCCTTTTACGATAGTGTGAGGCCTCACGGGTTTCCCAAACCCGCGAGGTCTACCCGTTCCAGATCGGGATTATCTGCCGGCGCGCGCCCCACTTTGGCCATCGGCACCCATTGGCCATGTACTTTGACGCGCACCACGTCCGCGGTGAAGTCCGTCACGGTGGGGCCATGGTTGTCGAACAGGGAGGAGCCCACGCCGTAAAAATCTACCGGCACGTTGAGCTTCTCGAAACGGCGGATCTTCTCGGCGTTGAAGCCGCCGGAGGCCACGATCTTGACCGAGCGGCAGTATTCGCGTGCCCGCTCGCGCCACGTGGGGGGGACATCCCAGCGTTCCCAGGCCGCGTCCAGTGCGCGGCGGACGGTGAACACCAGCCGGGGGGTGACGCCCAGATCGAGGGAAGGGTCCCCCAACGGGGGTACGGCCACGTCGCGGATGCTGCTACTGGTGTCCAACCGCACGCCGAAGAGGCGGAATTTTTGGGCCTCGGTTTCATCGCCCGCCTCCACCAGTTGGCGGTAACGGGCGAACATGGCGTCGCACACGGCCAGCGTATCGCCCACGCTGTCGTTGTTGAAGTCCACCAACGCGATGCGCGGCACTTTGGGGGGGAGGGTGGCCGCGAAGCAGAGCATAAGCTCGGCGGTGTCGCCCAGGAAGCAGGCGATGGAGGCGTGGGCAACCGTGCCGCCGCCCGCGCCGCCCCACCAATCGCCCTGCGCGTCGGTGGAGATGAAGGGGCCGAGTTTTTGCGCGTAATCCAGGTTGAAGCGCTCCACCGCCACATCGTAGGCGTACCCGTCCGCGGCCTGGACTTCGTGCAAATCGAAACGCGCCGGGAAGAAGAGCACCGGTTTGCCGTTGGCCGCGATCAGGGTCTGGTACACGTTGGTAGCCACCCGGCTGGCGCGGGTCAGAATGCCGAGGGTGGGGGTCTCCAGCAGGGCGAAGTCGCGGTAGCGTCCGCGGACGCGGATGACCGGTTTGACGCGGGTGGGGTCGCCGTTGTATTCCACCAGCGCGCCGTCGTGGACTGCTTCTACCTCCAGGTGGTCGGCGGTATTGACGAAGGTGTCGCCCTGCCAGTAGCCGGTGCAGTGGCGCAGCATGGTCAGGGCTTTGTCCACCCCGACGATCACGGTGGTGCCGGGCCGGCGGGTGAACCATTGCATTTCCACTTCGATGTCGCCGGTGTGGATGTCTTCTGGAGAGATGCCGGGGGGCAGGTTGTGGGCTTTGCCCTGGTAGGTGTAGCCCTGTGCGGCCAGCGTGGTGAGCATCCGGTTGATGTTGGCGAAGTAGGCGTCCGAATACCAGCCGCGGCGCATACGTTCGACGTCGAGTTTGAAGGTGGTGTTGTCCAGGCGTTTGCGGTTGAAGATGGTCATGGGGGGAG
>JALUWE010000568.1 GCA_027019845.1 Anaerolineales bacterium
CGAGCAGCAGGAAAATGGTGCTCAACATCCAATAGATGATCCGGCTGCGGTGCAAGGGAGTCTTGCGGCGAACATATTCCAAAATCGCCGTGCCCACCGCCAGGGTAACGAACAGCGCGGAGACCACCACACTCAAAATGGGAGAAAGCCTCTCGGCTGAAACAGGCAGACCGCCAATCTGGAGGGAAATGATGGCCGGAGGTATCAGGCGGGCGTCCGATGCAACCATCAGGAGCAGCAAGAGCACGGCCAGCCCCCATCTGAAGTAAGCGGGCCGTTTTCGTTTCAAGAATGCGCGTGTGAACGCCCAGTAGAAGATGCCGCCGCCAGCCATGGCATACACGCCCAATCGCGGCCAGTCCACGACGGGAACCAGGCTGCCCAACCCGGCCTGGAGGGTGAAAACCAGCCAAAGCAGTGCGAACAACAGATAAACGTTGAACGCGTTGGCCATACGGCTTTGCAGCCCCTGTCGTACAAGAACGATCCCCATCAAAATTGCATAGGCCAGGATGAGAACGATGGAAAAGAAGAGGGTCTGAGATGAAAAAGTTGGCATTTTGAAGGTGGTATGTTGGCCGCGGCGGGTTGGATGTCTCCATGATTCTACCAATAAAAACCCCGACGCGCACTTTCCTGCCGCAGTACGTTTCCAATGCGCGTTCTTCAATCCAGCCGCGGTGGTTTGCGACCACCGGCGGGGGGCTTGAAGAGCGCAGGATAGGGGCCCAACCCTGGCCACAAGGGGGCGCACCCACGACGGGCAAGTCATTTTCTGCAAAACGTGAGTGCTCTTTGCTGTAAGTGCCTAAGCCCCGTTCCCTGATTTTCGTATAACCCTCGCCTCCACCGTTATAATTACCCGCGCAATGTCGGAATTACAGCACACCACCAGGAATATGCACGCAAATCGTACGGAGAAAGCCGCGCAGCTGGGCGTTCCCTCCCTGGTGTGGCGTGCCGGACAACAGCGCCGCCTGGACATGATTCTCCAGGCCGCGGGAGCACGCATCCGCGGCACTGTGCTCGAAAACGGATGCGGAGTGGGGTTGTACGTTGCGCATTTAACCCCGCACGCGGGGCGCCTCATCGGCCTGGAATACGATTTCCAACAGGCGAAAATGGCGCACAGCCGCGGGACGCGGGTTGTCCAGGCCGCTGGGGAACGCCTGCCCTTCCCGGATGACAGCTTCGACGTGATTTTGAGCCACGAAGTGATCGAGCACGTTCAGGACGACCGCCAAACAGTCTCCGAGATGGTGCGTACGCTGCGCCGCGGAGGGCGTCTGGTGCTCTTTTGCCCCAATCGCGGTTACCCCTTTGAGACCCACGGTGTTTACTGGCGAGGGAAATACCGGTTCGGAAATATCCCCCTGGTAAACTGGTTGCCCAACCCGATTCGCAACCGCCTGGCCCCCCACGTGCGGGTCTATACGCGCAGCGGGCTGGCGCGGCTGTTTGCGGGGCTGCCGGTCCGCTTCGTAACCCGGACGGTCATTTTCGGCGCATACGACAACATCATTCACCGCTTCCCCGCCGCGGGAACGCTGTTGCGAAACATCTTGCAAGGATTGGAAAAAACCCCCTTGCGGGGGTTTGGACTTTCTCACTTTTGGGTGGTGGAAAAGGTGTAAAATCACCCGTCTTGCAGCACCGCACTGACCACGATGCGTTTGGTGTCTACCCGGTAGGGATAGCACGAGATCAGAGTAGCGGTGGCGTTCGGTGTGGGGTCCATCACCTCCACCTGGGTGGGTTCGACAATCTTCCAGCCGGTAACGATATACGTGTAAGACCGCTGGTTGGTGTAGACGATCACCTCGTCGCCCGGTTTGAGCTGGTCCAGGTAACGGAAGATTTCTCCGAAAATGTCGTTGTGCGCAGAGAGCACCATGTTGCCGTTTTCCCCCGGGTTGGCCGTGCCAATCACCTGCCCTACCCCCTTCTTGAGCTGTTCCCAACCGACTCCCTGTACCACCGGTGCGTCCACGTTGATGGCCGGAATTTGAATGCGAATAGCCTGCTCCGGCCCCGGGGTCGGGATGGGGATCTGTTCCAGCGACTGCACCAACGGGCGCAAGTGTTCGGGAATCTCTTCGTAATTGGGACGGCTGCGCCCCTGCTCGTCGGGGGGAGTGTGACCGGAAGGCAGCACAACCGCCCGGATCAACGGCGTGGGGGTCAGCGTGGGTTGCTCCAATGCCAGGGCGACCTCCTCGTTCAGTTCGCGCAGCACCTCCAACCCATTAAACAGCACCAACCCCAGAATGATCACCGCCGCGATTTCGATGAACAACAGTAAGCCATCGAACATCCGCCGCTTTCGTGATTTGCGAATGGTGGGCGAGGGTTCGTCGCTTTCGTTCGGAGCGCTGGTGCGTAAATCCTGTAAAGTAGGCGCTTCGGGATCGGCTACCAGCGTGACCACCCGGCCGGTTTTGCGGAAACGCTCCAGGCGATCCTGCCGTACTGTGCGGCTTTTTTCGATCAGCAAGCGGCGAAGCTCGGTTGTGGAGAGTTGCTGGGACTGCTTTCTGCGTGCCATAGAGCCATTATACTGGACAAGAAAAACAGGCGGAAATGCGCATTTTCGCTTATCCGGCTGCGGCGTCCTCGGTCGCATCCCGCATTTTCCAGAAAAGCAGCAGCGCGGCCAACGTAATCATCCAGGCCGCCGGGGACATGACGATAGATCTTCGACATCGCTGCTCTCCAGGGGGTAAAACAAAAGAACGTGGGCACATAATCGTACCCACGTTTTGCGTTTTCGGCAATTGTTTTCTTGCTTTAATCTTCCAGCAGCCAATAGGCAATTTCTTCAACGAAGATTTTCAAGTCTTCTGTGTCGGTCGAACCAACCAGCAGGCCAAAACGCCCGGAGGCGTAGGTGTTGTCCGTAAACGCTGCCACCAGAACGCCGTTGATGTAAATTTTGAGTTCCGATCCATTGGCCCAAAAACCGATCTTGTTCGTCTGATCGGGGCCGGGAAGGATGTTGGCGTCGTTTTTCCATTCCTGGAGCGGGTTGTAATTCTGGCCATCCCACTTGTAGAGCCGGAAACGTCCATCGCAGGAAATGTTCAGCACATACCCCTGGTTGGGGTCCGGGGCGCGCACCAGCATCCCGTAGCGGTCGAGACCCGAGCATTGGTCGCCGGTGACGAAGGTGGCTTCCAGGTAAAAGTCGGTCACATCTGGGCGGTTTGCCAGCCCCCATTGTTCGACCCCGCCCGCGTCCAGCACTTTCATCTCCAACGCGCCATCTTCTACCTTCCAACGCACGTTGTTGGTATTGAGCATGAACCAGTTGTTATCGTCGTCGAAGGTGTCCACCCAGTCCGCGGGGCCAAGATCGAGGTCCGAGATCAGTTCCGTAACCACGATTTGCACCCAGAAGGGTTCGTCCGCGTTTTTGCCCACCCCGAAGGTTTGTCCTTTCGCATTTTGCAACAGCCACTCCCCGCGGTAGGTGCCATTTCTATCCGGCGCGGTCAGGGTGATGGAGAGATCGACGCTGCTACCGGGTTCCACGCTTTCAGGGAGCGGGAGGGGACTTTCTCCGCCCATCTGGTCCCCCGCGCTGAAGACCAGGGCGTAATCGCTCGTCCAGGTGCAGGTGCCCTCGTTTTTCAAACGCCAGGTTTTGACAAAAGTCTGCCCGGAGGGGAAAGTGGTGTCATCTTCGACGGTCACATCCTTCACGAAGCTGGCCTTGTCGGTGCAAGCGGCCTGATCGGGTTCGGGCAGCAATTGGAAGTCCCAGCCGAAATTGACGTTGAGCAGGGCTTCTCCCGACGTAAGATCAACCTCGACCTGAGCGACCTGTGCCACAGGCGCGGTAAACCCGCCCGGCATCAAAACCTCGCTGTTGGAATCGGAGAGGGGATCGATGGTCAGACAATAAGTGCCCGCTTCGAGACCGGTAAACGAAAAGCGGCCCTCGCCATCCGTGCGCGCGGAAGCCAGCCCGCTGGCGGGACACGCACCGGCCCCCAGGGTCACTTCCACCCCTGCGATGCCGGGTTCACCGGGGTCGAGGACGCCATCCGCCCGGAAGCCGCCGCCCTCGGCTGCCACACAACCTTCGCCGCCTCCGATCCCCTCACATACATCGTGCCAGACCAGCCCCTGGATCGAGGCGGTGGCCTCTGTGGGTTCGCTGGCGGGTTCGCCTGGGGAAATGTTGTCCATCGCCAACTCGAACTCACCGATCACCCCGTTGACGATCACCGTGTACCTCCCGGCGGAGAGGCCGAGAACGTCCAGGGGGAAGACTTCCTCGAAGGGGACCAGGGCCTCTGTGCAGACCGCATCCTTTGGGCGGGTGGTGGTGATAGTGACGTTGAAGGTGTTCCCGTCCAATTGGGTCTCGATGTTGCCAATGGTGGTGCAGCCATCCGGCAGGTTGCCGCGCGCGGTAACAAAGACCTGTACCGGGAACGATTCCGCGATGGCGATTTCGATGCTATCCACCGCGGCAACGCCCGCTACGGTTTCACCGCTCATGCCGGGTTGTGCCGTTGGAATGGGGGTGTCGTCGCTGGTCACCGGCTGGTTCGGTTCGCCAGTGGGGCCAGGCTGGCTGCGTCCCGGCGCCGGCAGCGTGCAGGCAGATACCAGTAAGAACAGGGCGATGAGAAAGAACACATGGGCTTTGCGAGACATTTTACTCCTCCAAAGAGAGCCGCTAATCGAAACAATACAAAGCTATAAACGCTTTCCGGGAAAGGGTGGTTCCCGTTTTTGTCAGGTGCGTCGCAAACGCGCGCATTGACTCGGAACGAATGTTCTACTATAATGCGCCAAGCGATGGAAATGCCGCTGCTAACAGCGGTTCGCGCGGAGCAGTTACAAAAACAGACCCTGGAACAAAATCCAGAGTCTGTGATAAGATCGCTGAGAGCCGGGACGCCACCCCCGGCTCTCTCATAAGGAGGAGAAGAAGAGAAATCGCCCTTCACCGCTAATCTTAGCAAACTTTCGCGTATCTTGCTTGACGCCAACCCTACGATTTGCCTACGTTTGCCTGCCAATTCCCCGACAATTTTTATGAGATGTTTCTAAGAAATTCCCCGCCCGGCTTTGAACAGCCCAATGCGATCACCTGCGCGCCAGCGCGGCCTGATCGATATGACCACCCATTACGACCATGCCCTATCTGATCGACGGCCACAACCTGATCCCGAAAGTTCCCGGCCTCAGTCTGCAAGACCCGGACGACGAGCACAGGCTGATCCGGCTGCTGCAATCCTTTTGCCAGCGCGTTCAAAAAAACGTAGAGGTGTACTTCGACAATGCGCCGCCGGGCATGGCAGGGTCGCGAAAATTTGGCCGGGTGAAAGCCGTGTTCGTGGCCCAGGGGCGCACCGCGGACGAGGCCATCCGCGCCCGCCTCGCGCATTTGGGCGGGGCGGCGCGTAACTGGACGGTGGTCAGCTCCGACCGCCAGGTGCAGGCCGCGGCGCGCGCCCGCGGCGCGGCGGTGATCGCCTCCCAGACTTTCGCCGCCCAATTGTCCCCACCACCAGGCGAAGAAACCGTACCAGAAAAGCCATCGCTGAGCCAGGATGAACTGGACGAATGGCTGGCGATTTTTGGCGGGCAGGAGGGGGAGGAGGGATAGAGAGGGGGGATAGGGATAGGGATAGGGAGGGAGGATAGGGATAGG
>JALUWE010000569.1 GCA_027019845.1 Anaerolineales bacterium
ACTCGCGGCGGGACGAGATGGATTCGATCCAGCGCCGGGAAGCCTGGTCACGAAATGAGCAGTAATCGGACAGCGACAGTGACATCCGGATCAATATCTTGCTGGTTCGCTCAAGTATCGGCCCGGCTCCCACACTGATAAACACCACCCTGGCGCCCGCAAGCCTTGCCAGCAGCGTCCACTTGAAAATGGTGTACGGAAATGCCCACGCCCCACCCCACTCATCCTCCAACTGGCCGGAGCCGGCAACCAGCAGCAAGTCCACCCCCGCCAAGGACCGATATGACTTCATCAGAAAAGGCATTTCCCTCACCATGCCACCTCCGGCGTGGCGTATGCGCTTGAGCAATTGCAATAAAGGGGGGGCAAAAGGAAGCGCCTTCAAACACCGCTTGAATGCCGCCAACCTGCTCCTACTCTTCTCACTGAGCACCCGCCCTCCCCCTTCCGAAGGGGGCCGCCGGCCGATCCTCGCGCCATCGCTTCCTTGGCGAATATCTCTGACAGGAAATGCCTCAATGCCATGCCGCCTGCTGGTATCCGACGGATCCATGGAATATCCGTATATACGTGCCTGCGGAAGCCTTTTGCGAATTCCCTGAATGACCGCGGCAATGATTGCCTCGTCGCCCAGATTCCGGGTGCCATAATGCCCGAGAATGCCGATTCCTTCGTACCGCCTGTTTTTTGCTACCAATGATCAACCTCTTCAGCACCTGTATTTCGCCCGGCCCCTGACAGAGTGCCCCACAACACGGCAGGCGGCAGCTGGCGGGATCGATAGCGTTGAAGCGACGACACGAACCAGCTTTTTTTCAGAGAGTACCACTAACTGCATGCTAAGTGTCAGCCACAAGAAGGCGGGCTTAGCGGGTGATAGACGACCTGCCCGGCGGGGCGGTGCCCCCAGCATCATTCTCCAGTACCAGCACCCAATCACCCGGGAGCGGCGGACTGAAAGCCCTCTTTCCATACGCCGGGAACTTGCCAATGACCGTGCTATCACCACTTGCCGGATTGAACCACCATGCCCTTACCACATCACCGGAAATCCCAGCCATGTCGACCGTTATCCTTCGCGCCGTTGGCAGATAGACCAAAACGGTACTCCCGTCTGTCGCTCTCGCCGTGGCGGCATAAGTGCCATCCCTGAGATCGCCAACGCCGGACACCACGACTCGATGTTCCTCATCCGGTACGAGTAAATGCCAGGGGCGGGTGCGGAAAAATGCCGCCGCGCGTGACATGCTCCGGGCCCCTGGCGAATCCAGGATATCCATCCAACCCCGCGCGGCACGCCAGATAGGGCCGTTACCGAAAACATGCCCGGCCGCACCGCCGAGTATCGACCAATAGGCCTGGCTACGCAGGCAGCGTGGGTCTGCCCCCTCATTTTCATAGACGCCTTCGAGATATATAAACGGCATGAGGTGACGACGCCTGTAGTCCAGCGAGAGGCGGTACGGCGTTTGGGCACAATCGGAATAGGTGGCATTGAGGTCAAGCCAGGGCTCATCGTAGCAATCCAACGCCGATCGCTGACGACTACAGTGGGCCGTGTGCAGGTGCACTTTGTCCCTTTCCCTGATCCCCTTCACCAGGGCCCGCAACTCTGCTGCAACCCCTCCGTCCCCCGCGCTGGCATCCCCTCCCTCTACCCAGACGATGTTCGAAAATTGCCGGTACCGCCTGCCAAGATAGCGCCCAAACTTCCGCAGCCGATGCGGCCCGTTGTCCCGCATTTGTCGGCACCACCCCTGGTTCCCGCACTTGTAGCCCAGGTACACGGGTGCCAGTAGCACGACAATATCGTTCTCCGCTGCCTTGCGGATAACCCAGTCGACATGGGAAAAATAGGCCTCGTTGGGCGTGGAAAAATTTCCTGCGATCCGGAAGGGGCGCACCCCTTCCCTGTTGGCCGGGCCAACGATGGTATCGATCAGGTTGACCAGAATGGCATTGAACCCCCTGGACTTTCTATCCGCCAGATACCATTCCACCTCGCTTTTCGTCATGCCAACGATCAACGACCAGGGTGAATCGCCGACAAGGAGAAACGGAACCCCGTCTTGATCGACAAGATAACGCCCATCGGCGCTCACTTTCAGGGGATAGTTGGAGGCCGCGCCCGCGGCTACCGAAATCGCAAAAAATACGATGAACGCCAGGAGTCCAAGCGCCGATCGTCGATGTTCCCCGCTGCCGCCAGTCAAGCACATGTCCACCCCATGTAGGGATTTGAAAGGCCCTCGGGGGCTTTCCTTCCCACACCCTCCACAGCTTGCGAGCCTCCACCTCGGCGGTCTGACACAGCAAAATGTTTCGGCATCACCTAAATCTTGAAAGACCTCGCCTGACAAACCCGACCGCCCCACAGACAAACAGGTTATCCTTATAAATCAACAACTTGCCAGGATGCATGGCGTTACCACAATAACCAACCCACGCTCGGCAGACATCATCGACTCGAACCCCGGGTTGAACGTGCAGGCGTTACGGACGGCGGGCCGGTGCTGAAAAAAGCACACTTTCGCCCGAATGGCAGGGCGCATGCGCCTGGCAGTGGCTTTCCGGAATTATGCAGACATACTCGAGCCTCCGGTACGCAATATTACCGGTGATATCCCCCTCCAATCGGCGCTTTTGGTCCAGGAAACCATATTGTTGTATTCTACCTCCCCCGAGCAACGGGCAGTTGGCGCCACCTCCCGGCATATCGGCATTGCGACAACAGCACCACTGCAATAAAGGGAGCCTTCGTTCCGCCACTGCGCCGCTGAAACAGGCCCCTTTCAAGCCATATAGACAGTGTGAAGTGTATAGTTAATGAAGACCATAGTGGATGAAATCAGAGCGATCTTGGGACAAAGCCTGCAACTGGGTGCCCGCGCCGATAAGCTGCAGGCCGACTCACCGCTGCTGGGGAACCTTCCGGAACTGGACTCGATGGCGGTGGTAAACGTCATCACGGCTCTGGAGGAACAGTACAGCCTCATCTTCGATGATGACGAGATTTCGGCGGAAATATTCGAGACATTGGGTGGTCTCGCCTCCTTTGTCGAGCAGAAGATCCATTCATGACCGGCTCCCCACGGCCGCTTTCCTTCCAACCCGCCTTTCTTCCCGCTTCCGCTGGAAATCTCTTTACTCTCTATGTATGCGGAAGACACAGCCCGGCCACCGAGCACGCGGTGTTGTTTCTGCCCCCTTTCGCCGAGGAACTGAACAAGTCGCGACGCATGATCGCCCTGCAGGCCCAGCGGTTCGCGCAGGCCGGCATGGGGGTAATGATTCCGGACCTGTACGGTACAGGCGACAGCGAAGGCGATTTCGGCCAGGCCAGCTGGCAAATCTGGCAACAGGACGTCGCCACCGCGGCAAACTGGTTGCGGGACCGGGGTGCACCGCGCATCACCCTGTGGGGCATGCGCCTGGGTGCCCACCTGGCGCTGGAATCGATACCGCTCCTCGCCGACTGCCTGGAGCGCATCCTGCTCTGGTCGCCGGTGATCCGTGGCGATCAGATGATTACCCAGTTTCTACGCCTGCGCCTGGCGGCCGACATGATGGCCAAGGAGGAAAAGACCACGACCCGGGACCTGCGCGCGCAGCTGGCAGCCGGCCAGGAAGTGGAAGTAGCGGGTTACACCCTTTCTGCCAGGCTGGTCAGCGAAGTAGACAAACTCAACCTTGCCACACAAAAACCCGACGCCTGGCCGCCCATCGACTGGTTTGATCTGGCACCCGATGGCAATGCCCCCCCCAACATGGCCGGACAGCGTATCAGAACCGCATGGAGTGAGGCCGGCGCCGCAGTCAGGCACCATCAGGTTGCCGGTACCCCCTTCTGGAATACCCCGGAAATCACCCTCGCGCCGGCGCTCCTCGACCATACCAGTAAAGTCATGGCCGAACGCTGGGAGCCAGGAGACCAGACGCATGACATATGAGGAAATTCCGCGATGCTTCACCTGTCGCGGGGAGCAACTCATTGGCATCCTCCATCGCCCCGCCAAGCCGGCATCCACCGGCGTGCTCGTCGTCGTGGGCGGCCCCCAGTATCGGGTAGGCAGCCACCGCCAGTTCACTCTACTTGCCCGCTATCTGGCCGGACAAGGCACCGCCGTGTTCCGTTTCGACTACCGCAGCATGGGTGACAGCGAAGGTGAGTCACGGGATTTCGAAGACATCGACGAGGATATCGCCACCGCCATCGACCACTTTTTTTCTTGTGTGCCAGAACTCTCCCGCGTCGTCATTTGGGGCCTGTGCGACGCCGCCTCGGCCGCCCTGTTCTATGCCCACCGCGACAGCCGCGTAACGGGCCTGGTCCTGCTCAATCCATGGATTCGAACCGAGGCGGGCGAAGCACGCGCATATCTCCGGCACTATTATGCGCAGCGCTTGCTCAGCGGTGACTTCTGGAACAAGGTGCTGTCTGGTAAGTGGCGCCCGGGCGCATCCTTCTCGTCGTTTCTGGAAACCCTCAAACGCAGCCGCGCGGTCAGCAGCCCAAGTGGTGACCGCGTCATGGCAGACAACCCACCGCCACGCAGCACCCCGCTTCCCGAGCGCATGGCTTACGGATTGCAACGATTCAAGGGGAACGTACTGCTGATATTGAGTGGCAACAACGATTATGTCGCGGATGAATTCCGGGATATGGTAGCCGAATCCCCGCATTGGCAGCGCCTGCTGTCACGCCCATCGGTGGAGCGGCGGGACTTCCCGCAAGCCAACCACACCTTCTCGAAGCAGGAGTGGCGGGATCAAGTGGCCGCATGGACCTGGGAGTGGCTGACCTCGCTTCCCGGGCGGAACCGCCCCTAATCCCAAGACAAGCGCTAACAATACCTCATTCAGGCTGCCCCACGGCACCCCGATCGGGCTCGGCTCGCAGGGAATGGCGGTGGGTGGCAGCCCTTTTCAATACCCGCACCAGCAGGAACACCTCTCCGTGGCATTAATCCCTATAGAGCTTCCTCAGGGCCAGCCAGCCCCTTATCAGAAAAGGCGGCAAGCGGGCGATACGGCAGAATTTCATTATCTCAGGGATGTCTTCCCCGTATCGCCTTGCCCGGTTGGCGAGTGCCCTTAAAGAGCTCAACTCACCCCCATGCAAAGTACTGTACAGGGCGTACTTTACACTGCGAAGAAATGCATCGCGCTGCGCAGCCGGGACCGCTTCCATCTTGTCGAGCAGGCGGTGCGCAAAATGAATCTGGTAATACAAGTCTCTCTGCGTCTTTTCAAACTGGCTGTTGACATCGTTTTTGTGCACAACAAGCTGGACACCCACGGGAATGCCCACCCGCCCGGCCTGCAAGACGAGACGGTACATCAAGTCGGTGATCTCCCAGCACCACAACGCTTCGTCAAATCCACCCACCTGATTGAACAGTTCCTTGTCAACACAAATGGCACCGGAAGCTATGTTGGTGACGAGGTCGGAATAAAACTGGCTTGCAAGATAACCACCATCGATCCTGTCCAGGTTCGGGATCCGCCGGGGAACAAGCTCTTCACGCTCGACGCTATCCCCCAGCATAACTTGAAAGGAACCTATGGTAAGCCGAAGGTCCGGTACCTGTCTGCGTAAACGGAGGTAGTTGAAGAGACTGTCGGGAAGCAGTTCATCGTCGGCATCCAGAAACAGCAA
>JALUWE010000570.1 GCA_027019845.1 Anaerolineales bacterium
CTCGGCGAGGCGGAAAAACGGGCTGTTTTCGCTGCCCCGCCGTTCTGAGATGATCACCGTGCGCTCGGATTCCACATCCTCGGGCTTGAACAGGCTGTTGACCATGCGGTCGGCCTCCAGACGCAAAGCCAGATCGATTTTATCCGCCGGTAAGGTTTCGTAAAAAGTAGTCCAATCCAGCGAAGTCATCGCATTCCAGTAGCCCCCATAACGCGAGATAGTCTTATCCAGCACACCGTTGGGGAACGCGGCTGTGCCTTTGAACTGCATGTGTTCGGTCCAGTGCGAAACGCCCGTGAGGCCGGGCTTTTCATCACGCGAGCCGACCCGGTACCAAACCCAGTGGCTGGCCAATGGCGCCGTATGAATCTCTTTGAGCAATACCAGTAAGCCGTTGTCGAGGGTAACTTTAGTTATCTTTTCGCTCATTGCCATCCCCAAGCAACCGGCATAACAATGTACCCGACTGGCAGAAGGCCTCTTCCCACGAGTTGGGGGTGTCGGCGAGCAGGGCGTTGTAAGGCGCTACCACGCCCTGGAGTCCTACGAACGGTTCGTGCAATTCGGTTTGGTTCAGGGGGATGGACACCGGGACTTCGAGGCGGACGGGCACGGTGATACTGATGGGGATGGTTTGATCGACCGGCACTTCGAGGTTGAGAGAAACCGGCAACGGCGACCCTGCGGGCAGCACAATGTCGGCTGGCGCATCAATAGTCAGACCGGGAATTGTAATTTTGACCGGCACGCCATCCAGAGCCGTGTCCTCTGTCAGCACGACAACGGTATTTTCCTCCAACGGCAGGGTAAACTGTACCGGAATGGTGTCGTTCACTTGAATAGTGTCCTCCACCATAACCGTAGTCTGGATGACGGCCTCATCCATCTTTTGGAAGTTGGTTTGCAAACCGCCGAGGAGCTGATCGCCGACAATCGCTTTGAGAGTGAACAACTCCCGCACCAGCACAATCAGGACGATGATCAGGATGACGTTGAGCGTAAACGACATGATTCCCGAAATCGTCCAAAATGCAGGCAGCACTTTGCCTTGCCAGATGAGGGGATTGTTGCGCAAACGTTGGTATAGAGGAGGGCGGGATGAACCAGAATCTGGCGTTTCATCTGCATAATTTGTCGAAATGGTTGCATCTGTATCCATCAAACTGCTCCTTCCTCACAAGAGCGGCGGGCCGGTAAAAATCGACCCTGCCAGGGCTGGGGAAATTCAGCAAAAACTATAGCACAGTCTTTCGATTTTGGGAAACGGATCGGGTTTTCGATTTGATCGGCTGCGTGTCTACGCCTTCCCCATCGTCCCTCTCCCCTTTCCTGCCCTCATCCCGCCAACGAATCATGAGCAAAAAGCCCAGCGCGATCACCATTTCACCGAACATCACCCCGCGTCGCTGCCACAGACCGAAATCCGGGATGCCAGGCAAAGCCTCGCTGCCGAAGCCGAACACATCCGCCATGCCGGAAGCCACCGCGATCACATAGCCGGTGCTGATCAGCCGGCCACCGATGTCCGCCAGAATGGTCAAGGGCGTGCCGTTCCAGAGAGAAATCAAGGCGATATACCCCCCCAGGCAGATGAACGCCAGCCCCACCAGGAAGACCGCAATCTGCACAAACCCGGTCACCGGGCTGCGGTCCAGCCCAAACCAGCCCGGCTCCGCGCCCAGGATGAAAATGAAAAGGCCGATGAACGTCAGCGTAAGGCCAACGCGTTTACGCACCCGATGATTGCGCACCGGGCGGGGAAAAATCGCGGTTGGGCGTCCGGGAGTTTGCGTCATGGCTGGAAGCCCGTGAGGTCTCGAAGACATCACCGGTTTGGACTATCCATCATTGGGCAGCGTGTTTTCCAAAATGGTTTGCCAGTTGCGGCTAAAAATGGCCGCCAGGTCGTCGTCGGCGTAGCCTTTTTCTGCCAGCAGCGGCGCGACCTTGTGCAAATCCGCGATGGTGTCAATCCCCGCGGGCACCGATTGCCAGCCGAATCCGCCGTCGAAGTCCGTACCGAAGCCCACGTGGTACGCGTCCCCGGCCAACTGGCAGATGTAGTCGATCTGGGCGGCCACCTCGTACAGGGTAACAGCCTGTTTGCCGTCGCTCTTTTGCCACCCGGCCCGCAAAAAACGGTTGTACGGCACCACCCCGATCACGCCGTCCCGCTCCACGATGCCGCGGATCACACGGTCGGACAAAAAGCGGTTGGACGACGTGCCTTTCAACAGGGTGCGCGCGTTGGCATGGCTGGCAAACAGCACGCCGGGGTACGCGTCCAGGGCTTGCAACGCGGCTTTTTCATCCATGTGACTGAGATCGAGGCCGATTCCCAGCCCGGCCATCGCCTCCAAAAGGGCGAACCCCTCCCGGGTGAGCGGCCCGGGTTCACCCGTGCCGCCGCAAAAGCGCGTCCCGGCCCAGGCCGGCCCGATCAGACGCACCCCGCGCGCGAACCACTCCTCCAGCTCGGGCACCTCCCGCACCCCTTCCGCGCCCTCCATCAGGATCACCAACCCAACCGGGCAGGGTTCCGTTTCCCGGCCATCCCACTCTCTCAGCAGGCGGTGCAAATCGTCCCTGGTCTGTATGAGCCGGAATTTGTCGGGATGCTCATCCACCAGGCGGTGATAAACGTCCAACTGCACCTGGTAGCGGGCGTGCGCCTCGTCGAAATCGCGGTAGCACAGCCGGTCCCATTCGCCCAGGCATTTACGCGCCGGTGCGGCGAACAGGGTGGCGAAAATGACGGCCACCCTGCCGGTCTGGTACTCCGGCCAGCCGAGCAGGGTATCGCCGATTTTTTCGCGTCCCAGGCCGCGTTTTTCGCGTTCCAACTGGCGCGTTTCGGTCACGGACCGCGTGTAATCGCGGCCAAAATTGAGCATGTTCCAGGCCAGGTCCTGGTGTGCGTCAATGATCATTGTGACCCTCCACCCCGCTGCCACCCGCTCACCAACGCCTGCCAGAACGCATCCCGCTCGCCCGGAACGAAGGGAACGTAGGGCGTGATGCGCTGCACCAGGCCGCGATAGCGCTCTTGCAGGGCCGCGGCCAGATCGGCCGGGGAGGCGATCACGGCGATGGTTGCCAGCATCTCATCCGAGATCAGCGCGGGCATCTCATCCCATTTGCCGTGCCGGGCCAGGCGCGAAAGCTCCTGCGCGGTGTCCTCCCAGCCATGTACCGCGAACACACGGCGGTAAGATGGCGTGGAGGCGTAAAACGAGACCTGCTGGCGCACGAAAGCGCGCTCCTGCGGGTTGGTGATCACAAAAACCGGTGTGGAGAGCACCACCTCGGCGGCCGCGCGGCCGCTCTTGGCCGCGCCCTGTGCGATGGCGGGCAGCAGGACTTCCCTCAGGTAGCGGGGGGTGTGCAGCGGGTGGACGTGAAACCCCTCCGCCACCTCCCCGGCCAGCCGCGCCAACCCAGGGTTGACCCCCGCGATGTAGATCGGGATGTCGGGATGCTCAATCGGGCCCGGGCTGAAGAAAGGGGTCATCAGGGTGAGTTTGTAGTACTCGCCGCGAAAGTTGAGCCGTTCGCCGGTTTGCCAGGTGTGCCAGATGGCGCGGATGGCCTCCACCTGCTCGCGCAGTTTGCCGATCACAGAGGCGGGCCACGGCATCCCAAAACGGCGGCGGATGTGCGGTTTGACCTGGGTGCCCAGCCCCAGAATGAATCGCCCGCCCGAAGCCTGCGCCAGGTCCCAGGCGATGTAGGCCAGGTTGCCCGGGCTGCGCGCAAACGCCACCGCGATGGCCGTGCCGAAATACAGGCGGGTGCTGTGCTCGGCGATCAGCGGGCCGGGCAAGAAGGGGTCGTGCTGGGTTTCGGCAGTCCACACCGCGTCGAAACCCATCCGTTCTGCGGCCTCCACGATGGGGGGAATGCCGGTCAGGGGAGCGTCGTAAGGTAGAGAAACGTCGAGGTACATGGCGTTATTCTTTCGCTAGTCCTGGCTCAACAAATACGCCATCACCCATTGTGCGGTGGCGATCAGCGACTCGGTGTGGGTGCGTTCGTAGTTGTGCGAGGCGTCCACCCCAGGGCCGATCAAGGCCACGGCCACATCGCCGCCGGCGCGCCAGAAGGCCTCACCGTCCGAGCCGTAGTAGGGGTAGATGTCTACTTTGTAGGGGATTTGGTGCTGCTCGGCCAGCCGGCGCAGTTTTTGGCTCAGGCCGTGATGGTAGGGCCCGCCGGAGTCTTTGACGCACAGCGTGGCGTGGAACTCGTCGGAGGTCTGCCCGGCTCCGACCGCGGCCATGTCCAGTGTGACCAGTTCAGCCACATCGGACGGGATGCCCACCGCCGCGCCGTGGCCGACCTCTTCGTAGTTGCTGATGTGCAAGGTGGTGGTTTGGGCGGGTTGCAATCCGGCTTCGCTCATGGCCTTGACCGCGGCCAGCAACGCGGCCACGCAGGCTTTATCGTCCAGGTGGCGCGAGCGGATGAAGCCGTTGGTGATCTCGATGCGCGGGTCGAAGGCCACGAAGTCGCCCACCTGAATACCCAGTTTGCGGGTCTCGTCCGCGGAGGTGGTGCGCGCGTCCAGGCGTACCTCCATGCTGTCCTCGGTGCGTTTGGTATCGCTGACCGCGCTGCCGTAGACGTGGCTGGAGGCTTTTTCGAGCAAGATGGCGCCGCGCACACGCTTTCCCTCGTTGGTGAACACGGTGCAGCCCTCGCCCTCCACAGTGTTCCAGGAAAAGCCGCCGATGCGGGTCAGTTTGAGCCGCCCGTTGGATTTGATCTCCTTGACCATGGCGCCCAGCGTGTCGAGATGCGCGGTGAGGGCACGCGGCGCGTCGTCGCGCGCGCCGGGCCAGGTGGCGATCAGCGCGCCTTTGCGGGTGTGGGTGATTTCCAGGGCAGGAAACTCGGCCAGGGCCTGTTCGGTGTAGGCCACGGCCTGTTCGGTGTAGCCGGTCGGGCTGGGGGTGTCGAGCAGGCCGGTCAGGAAGTCGAGCAGGTAGGGGGTGTCGATATCGGGCAGGGCGGTCATGGGGCCTCCATCATCATTTTGAGACCTCACAGGTCTGCTACCACACGATGCAGGAAGATTTTACCCAAAGCAGATTGGAGACCTGTGAGGTCTGGGTTTGAGACCTCACAGGTCTGCAGGAAGATTTTACCCAAAACAGATTGCATCCGGGCGTCTCCATACGCTTTGAGACCTGTGAGGTCTGGGTGCGACTTTTCAAGTGTGTAACGCCTGTAAGTGACAGTACTTACACAGTTCATGCCTGCTAATGCCTGTGTCATTCTGAGCGCTGTTACCCGTTTCATTCGGAGCGACAGCGAAGAATCTCGGCGATGGTGAGGGGGATTCTTCGGGCACTTCGTGCCCTCAGAATGACGGGGGACGGATGACCGGGGACCGGGCGTGGTTATTGGGGTCGGGGCGACCGGCCGGTCGCCCCGACGGTCGCTGCGCTCCGGATTCTTCGGTCGCTGCGCTCCGGATTCTTCGGTCGCTGCGCTCCCTCAGAATGACAGGATAGGTTGCGCTCCCGCAGAATGACAGAGGGCGTGTGTCTTTCTGGCCGAAGTTACGCACTGAACACTGAACACTGAACACTGAACACTGAACACTGAACACTGATTGTACATCATCTGCGCGCGGCTGAGTAGGTTTGGGGGTG
>JALUWE010000571.1 GCA_027019845.1 Anaerolineales bacterium
GAGAACCGTGCCCTCTCCGATCTCCAACCTGCCGCCGCGGTCCGCCACCAGTTCCAGGGTCGCCACGGTGGAGACCAGCCGCACCCGGTCTGCAATGATCATCTCTCCCCAGTTGCGAATGCGGGGCCTGCCCCACACACGCACTCTTGCGCCCACCCGGGTTGCATGGCGCAAATACCACCACCCCCGTAGAACCGCGGTTCCTTGAGAGCAATAGTATCTCCAGTTTTTCAAGTTCGGCGTCATGGTTCGGACAAACGGCGTAACGGTTTGGCGGGGACACCGCCGACCAATGTGTGTGGGGGCACATCTTTGGTGACCACCGCGGCGGCGGCCACCACCGCGCCCTCACCAACCGTGATTCCGGGCAAGACCGTGCAGCGCGCGCCCAGCCATGCGCCGTTGCCGATTTGGATGGGCTGGGCGACCAGTTCACCGGCGCGCTGTTGCGCGTTTCCCAGTCGGTGGGTGCTGGTCAGCAACATGACCTGCTGCCCAAGCGAGACACCATCCCCAATGCGGATCGGTTCTGTGAGGTCCAGGAAACAACCGACATTGAAGTAGCACCCGCGTCCGATGGTGAGCCTGCGGTAGAGATTGCCGTTTCCGACCAGCTCGGGGGTGCCGGACATGGTGGTGCCGTGCCCAATCGTGAAGCCCGCAAAGCGCAATATCCACACGCGTAAGCGGCTGCCGGTATAGGCGGGCAGCGGGGCCAACAGCAACCGGGCCATCCACAGCCGGGGGTGAAAACCCGCCAGTTCCTCCATCCAAAGCTGTTTGGATTTCTTTACGATGCGGGAAAGCCGGTTGCGGTTGATGGTGTGGTTTCTGCTGCGAGTGGATGGTCTCATTTTAGGTGACGAATACGCGTTGCAGGGCCGCGAGCACCTCTTCGACCTGGATACCGCTCAAGCGGCTGCGGCAATAGCTGTTGTGGCAAATGCCGGCTGCAAAGTCGCAAAGCTGTGGTTCTTCCTCTTCGGGGCTCCATTTTTGCAGCATGATCATGGGTTCGCCGGGTAGGGGCCCGTTCCAGGCCGGGTTACCCGCGCCCATCAAAACGACAGCCGGTTTCTTGAGCGCCTGGCAGATTTGGGTGGGCGCGGTATCGACTGCGACCACAAAATCCGCCTTGTCCAGCAGGGCGGCAAACTGGATCAGATCGGTCTCGCCGCAGGCGATCAGGGGGCGGGTGTCCATCTTCTGGGCGATGCTTTCCGCCAGGGGGCGCTCTCGCTCCGTGCCGGTGATTACGATTTTGCCGCCAAAGCGGGCGTTGATTTGGTTGCCGAGTTCCGACCAGCGTTCCGGCAGCCATTCATTGCAGCCCCAATGGCATCCCGGATGAAATGCCACCAGCGGTTCCCCTTCTTGCCATCCGTGCGAGGCGAGCCACTCCCCGGCCCACCGGGACCCGGCGCGCGGTATCCAGATTTCCATTTCGGGTGAGCCGGGAGGAATGCCCATGGCGGCCAGGATTTTTGCGTTTCGGGTGCGCGAATCGAGTTCGACGTCCGGTATGCCGACGTTCAAATCCAGCAAATGATCGTTTTTGCCTTGTAAATAACCAACCTGAAACGGGCGGCCTAGCAATTTGCAGAACAGTAACGTGTCGCCTCCAACGAAGCGAAAATGTATGACCAGATCGACGCGGCCCACCAAGCGCAGCCAGGCAAAAGCTTGCTGCGCTAACGACTGGATGCGGCTGAGCCGCGTGCTTTTTTCCTGGAAATGGTAAAAAGGGACAATGGCGTCGAGATAGGGGCACCCCTCCAGGATGGAGGCGGCATACGCGTTGGTCAACAAGAGGATGCGCGCGGTGGGGAAGTTTTGACGCAGCGTTCTCAGATAGGGAACGGCATAGAGCACGCCGCTCATGTGATCCCGTACAACTGCCAGGATGCGCAATCCATCTTTTTTTAGAAGGCTTTCCAGTCTGGTCATGGTTTTGAGAACATCGGCGCGCTGCTTTGCGCGGGCTTTATCCGGGCGGGGTGGTTTTGTGGTTGGCGTTTTGGTTGATAATGCTCTTGCGATAGCGTATTCCGCGTTGCCACAATATTTTTCCACGCAGCTCCTGGGGGAGGATTTTACGTGCTATTTGTCGCAAAGGGGGCCAGAGCGGCCAGAGGGCATCGAAAATCAGATTGTACACCTTCCAGTGGAGGCCCTCGACAGAGACGGGTTCGTACCCAAACGCTCGTAATTGCTTTCCGGCCACCCAATTGAAGCGGGCGTGTCTTGCTGGCTTCCACCGGCGCCAGCGATTCAGAGGATCGAAGCTCTCTGTTCTTTGCACACCTCGCCAATTGAGTTCGGTCGGTTTGCTATGGAAAGTCGAAGAGCCTCGTACCGGTGGTTCTCGTTCGTAGTCGTAGATTTCGGGGTCGATGCCGATGAAGGTAAAAATGTTCCACAGTTCCTCTTTTTTGTTTTGTAACAGGTCTTCATAACGGACTGTGTACATTTGATCAGGGTGCTGTGGCGCGGTTTGCAAAATCGTATCGGCGGCTTTTGCCCAGCGGTGCAGCGCGTCTTCATACCACCAGCCAAACGACCGCATACCGGATTCGATCACCGAGCGGCCATCCCGCACCAGGAGGATGACTTTGGAATCCGTGAGGCGGGGAATCAAGGCAAGGTTTTCGACAGAGGGCGTGCGGGAGATGCAAACCGGTGGCGAGGTTTTCACATACGGCGATTCTTGCACCTCCTGGGGGGAGATGTACTTGTGAACCCAGGCGGGCTCCGTCAGGCCGTACAGATAGTTTTCCAATCCCTCGCCGATGGCCGCCAGGAGGGGGGCCTTGAGTTCTTCGCCGAACTCCCCCCAAAGGGCCTGCCAGGAGTTGTGAACTTGATCGACGTAAGTACACAAGGTGCGGGCATGGGCAAACAGAAAATTTTCGGTAATGTGTACGGTGGCACCGCAATCGGGATGTAGAGAGAGTAAGTCACATAAATAATTCGTGCCACTACGAGGCATGATGCCGAGTAAATGGACGGTCCGCGGGGGGTGGTCACGTGGTATGTTGCTGGACATGGTCCCTTCACCTTTGTTCTGGATTGCTCCTCCCGGCGATCTTATCATGTCATTTGGCGTTTCATTGCATTGTGAGCACCTTTTTCGTCGCTTAAGGACACCTTTCCGGCTTTTAGGGGAGCATGGCGCGGGCCGGGGTCTGGCTGTCCTTGCGGGTGTTGGTGTCCGCGGGGTGCCGGGTAACGATGCGTTCGAAACCGCTGATCCACCCCATCACCGCACCCACATACACCATGCTCTGTATATCCCACGAAATATCCACATAGGCGTACACAAAGTGCATGATGATGTACAGCGTTCCGGTCAGGGCGATGGCTTTCAAGTCACCGTTGGGGGCCCGCAGCAGTGCCCGAACACCAGCCATGATGGATGAGCCGATCAAGAAGAGCATGGCAATGAACCCTCCGATGCCGGTCTTGATCCATATCCAGATGATCGAATTGTGCACCATGTATTCCCACCATTCGAAGAAGCTGATGTCCGGCAGAGGTACGAGAAATTTGACTTTTTGCCCGAAGCCCACCCCTGTCAGCGGGGATTGGCGGATGGTGTAACGGGAGTTGATGTTTTCGAGCTGGCGGTACAGGTTGGAGCTGCGGTCTTTTGCATTGGCCTGTTCTACGGCCACAATCGATTTGAGCGTTTGGGCGGGCATGGCAAGCGCGCTGTTGCTGTTCCAAAAAAGGGCCACATACAGCAACCCGGCAACAAAAGCCGGGGGGACGATGATCCAAAATGCCAGGGGTTTTTCTTTGAGCAAGATGATCGCCATCAGCGCCAGCGCGATCGCCAGGGCCACGAAAGCTGCCCGGCGTTGTGCCGCCATATACGTCAGCAGCATGGGAGGCAGCATCAGCGGGATGAAGAGGCGTTTGGGCCAGGAAGCCTTGTATAGCCAGGCGGCCAGCACGAACACAAAAATCGAATTGATGTGAATAGCGACCGAGTGTTCGGTCATGGATTCGATGCCGGTTAAATCCGCTTTCAAGACGAAAAAATAGTGATATGTACCAAACAACCCCTCAATGAACAGGGCGATTACCGCCGTCCAGAAAAGGTGGTTGGCGTGTTCCCGCCTGGTGAGCAAATTGCTGCTCAGAACCAGCATTGCCACCAGATAGAAAATCGGGCGCGCCTCCCATAACCCGATGTTGACGTTCCCACCTGTGCCAAAGCCATACACCATGCCAAAAACGATGAACAGTATGAACACCAGCGCGGGCCAGAACAAGCGGCCGGTGTAGAAATTCAACTTGCGCTCCATCGCCCCGCGCCCAAGCCAGGAAACGAACGTCAGCACCAGGTAAATTTCCAGCGGGCTGAAGATGAGCGCGTCGTTGAGATACATCAGCGATTCCGCGCTGGACAGATTTTTGGCGAAGGGGAACCAATACGTGATGATGCCGTCCCCCACCAACGTCAGAAAAAGAATCAGGTAAATGCCGTAGCGAGGTTGGTACAAAATCAACACACTGCCGGCGGCAAAGAGCAGCCAGGCGATAAATGCCGGGTTGGGCCCAAACATCAGCAACGCCAGCGCAAGAATACCGCTCAGCCCGGTCAGCACGACGAACCACAACCCCCAAACCCAGCCAGCGCGTTGCTTTTGTATCTCCGCGCTCGTGATGTTGAGATGGAATCGAAAGGTGTTCAACATGTCACTTCTCACGGGCTGCACCCGTCACAGTTTCCCGAAAACAAGATAAGCGATAGAAAGCAGCAGAATGAGCGCCAGCAGCAGCATATTTTGCCATTGCGGTTTTCGATTCCATAACACCAGCCCGCCTATAAAACTTGCCGTTAGAAAGAACAAGAAGAGAACCATGCGCGGTTATTGCTGCGGAATGAATTTCAACAAAAAGGCAGGCGTAGCCAGTTTGACCTGGTTCATAATCACGCCCGCGATGGGCAAATCCTCCAGATCGTCCAGCGCGAGACGCACGTTTTCGATACTGGTGACACCCTGACGCACCACCAGGCAACAGACAGTGCCTAACTCAGCCAGCGCGATGGCATCGTTGGTCGCCAGAACCGCGGGTAAGTCGAGAATCAAGTGGTCGAAACGCTCGTTCAATCTGGCGATGACTTCTCGTAACGCTTTACTGCGAGCAAAGACAGGTCGTTTTTCGATGGGCATCTGCCCGGAGGGAATCAGGCTCAGTCTCGGGTTTCCCGTAGGAACAATGACCTCCTCCAGAGAGATTTCGCCGCTCAGAACATTTGCCAGCCCTTTTCCGCTTTCGCCAACAGGCAATGGCGAAGGCCACCACCAGTTGAGTTCGACGATTGCCACCGTGGTATCCAGATCGTTGGCCATGGTGAGGCCCAACGCGCGTGAAATGTAGGTGGTACCTTCCTGGCGTAACGAGGCTAACAGCGCCAGACGCTCTGGAAGGGGGGCCTTGCGGCACAGGCGGGAGACCATCAGGCGCAGGTTTTCAACCACCTGGTAGGGAAA
>JALUWE010000572.1 GCA_027019845.1 Anaerolineales bacterium
CGTCCGCGGCTTCGAGCACGCGGAAGCCTTCACGCTGCAAGTAGCGGCAGACCACTTCACGGATGGTAGCTTCGTCATCGACGACAAGGATGGTGGGCATGGGGGGATGGGGTTGGGGATGGGGATGGGGATAGGTAATTGGGTAACTGGGTAATTGGGTAATTGGGTAATTACGCTTTACGCCTCACGACCTTCCTACTCCTTACTTCCTACTCCTTACTTCCTACTCCTTACTCCCTACTCCTTACTCCCTACTCCCTACTTCCTGCGATCCTAATCATACCTCACTCTGGTTACGACTTTCTTACAATCCAGGGAGATGATCCGGGTTTGGAAAAGTACACAAGGCTAAAGGCGCAAAAGGCGGCGTGCCAGGGCTTGAACTTCCTTATGGTCTGGCGGCGAAGTGGGCTGTTCCGGTAGGGACAGGCCAATCTTACCGGCCAATGTCCTGGTACGTTTCCGGAAAATAGCATCCGTTTTGGGATGGCGATGGGTGAGCAGCAGAATTTCTTGCGCCTCGTTGATCCGCCCCTCTGCGACCAGTAATTCTGCAAAACTGTAAAAGAGCATCATGATCTTGGATGCGGTCTGCAATTCCAGCGCCAGGCGCAATGCTTCTTGATAGTGCGTGCGCGCGGCCTGGTAGTCTTGCAGCTTGACCGCGACATCCCCCAGATTGGAGAGCGGCAATATCATGGCCCAGGATTCCCCCAGGGAACGAAAAACCTCCAGGCTCTCGAGGTACAGGGTTTGGGCTTGCTCGATGTCGCCGCTCAATTCCAGGGCAATGCCCAGATTGTTTTTAATGAAGGCCACGCCCCTCTGGTCGCCCAATTGCTCGAATTTTGCCATTCCTTCGTAGTAACAGGTTTGGGCAAACTGGTATTCGTGGTTGGTTTCCGTCACCATGCCCAGGTAACTGTTGGTGATTGCCTGCCACCAGATGTCTCCCAATTCGTACCAGAGCTGCAAGGATTCCTGTAACACTTTTTTGGCTTCGAGCAGGTCTCCCAGACGCATCAACACATACCCTTTTTGCCCGTTGGCAAAAGCCAGCAGGCGTCTATCGTGGTGTTGCCGGGCGATCTCGATGGCACTTTCTAACAGCTCGTAGCTGTGTTTGAAATTCCCCAGCCTGCGGTGGAAGAACGCGCTGCGCGCGGCCACCCTGGCCCACAGCCATGCCTGCTGGTTGTCAGATTGCAGGATATTCAGTGCCCAGTCAAACAGCTCGCGGCCTTCCTGAAAACGGTTGCGCATATCATAGAACAGGCAAAGTGTGTCCAGCCCTTGCGCGAAGCAGGCAAATTCCCCGTGTCTGGCTGTCCATTCCCAGGCAGCGCGGATGTTGTCTATTTCGGCTTCGATAGTGGCCGCAGCCTGTAGCTGGCGAGGGCTTTGCAGTTCCGAAATTTGTTTTGCCAGCAGAGATGAAAAATATCGGGCGTGTGCGCGGCGGGTTGTTTGCAGGTCCTCCGGGTGCTGTGCCAGCTTTTCGCCCGCGTATTGCAGCAACAATTCGTGTAAGGTGAATTTTCCACCACTCTCGATGTACAAAAAAGAGCGGTCTACCAGAGCCGAGAGGAAGAACAAGGATGCGCCCGCGACCTCGCCAGCGGCCTGGGAGGTAAACCCGCCCCGGAACACGGATAATTGCCGGACAACGCGCTGCTCATCCTCAGAGAGCAGGTTCCAAAAATAATCGAACACCGCACGTACGCTGTGCGGCCCTTCGTAGAACAGGGTGGGCACCTCGCTTGCGCCGAAAAAATCCAGGTTGGTTTCGAGTTGTTCCAAAATTTGATGGCAGGAGAGCACGCCGGTCCACGCAGCGGCCAGCTCAATTCCCAGCGGCATCCCGCCCACCAACCGGCAGATACGCGCTATGATGCTTGCCTCGCAGCCGGCATTGCTGAACACGGACGCGTTGCGCCGCATCCGCAACAAAAAAAGATGTGCCGCGCTGAATTGCTCGAGGGATTCCAAATGGTTCTCCTCCGCGGGGTAATCCAGCCCCTGCAGCTCGAAAACCTGTTCGGCAAGCAGGTTGAGACGCTCTCGCGAGGTAACAATCATGTGTATGCGCGGGGCATGGCGCAAAATCTCCACCAACAGTTCGACCCCATCGAGCAGGTGCTCGAAGTTGTCCATCACGATCAACATTTCACGCGGGCGCAGTGCAGCCAACAATTGTTCACGCAGTGGCTCGGTGCCGGAAAAGGCGAGTTGGAGGCTGCTGGTAATAGCGGCTTCGAGGTGCTCTGGCCCGGGAACAGAAGCCAGCGGTACGAAAAAAACGCCATCCGAGAAACGCTCACTCATTTCGGCGGCCACTTGAATGCCCAGGCGGGTCTTCCCGATGCCGCCAGGCCCGACAATCGTGATCAATCGCTGCGTTTCGAGCGAGGCTTTGATCTGTTGTAGCGCTTGAACGCGTCCCACGAAGCTGTTGGAGGGAACCGGCAGGTTGACCGGCGGCAGCGAGTCTTTCAGAGGGGGCAGGTGGGCATACTGGGGATGAAGTTCCCAACCATCGCCGGTTTTTTGCAGCCATTGATCTTCGACCAAGGCGGACAATTCTTTTTGGATATGCGCGGGGAGGCCTCCCGTTCTCTCGGACATCCAATGCGAGAATTGCTTGGGCGGCTCCCATTTCAGCACGTTGCGCAAGAAAATGTGTACCCCCTCGGCGGAGAGCGGTTCGAGGCGCACGCTTTCCGTAAGCGAGGTTTCAAAGGGAACGCTGCGGACATATCCTTCGGCATTGGTGGTGTTTATCAGGCCAATGGTCTCAATGTTGGGGGAGGCCAGTATCTCTTGCAACAGGTGAATGGTGGCGTGGTCTATTTCGGGCAGGTTATCAATGGTGAACAGCAGGGCGTTTTGTCCTGTTCTGCACGCCAATTGCTCGATGGCTGCGGTGATCTCCTGCGCGCTGGTGGGGAGGGAATTCAGCTTTGGAAGTGACTGTAAAGATTCGAACAACGCGCCATAGACCCGGGTACGCAGCCCGGGCAGACCGCGTATTGGGATGATCGTGTATCCCAAAAGCTGCCCGGCTTTTTCTGCTTCGATCAGAAACCGCGCTTTGCCCACTCCCGGCGGCCCGGAGATGGTGAAAACGCCGCGTTGTTGTTCGGAGAGGTCACCGAGAAAACGGTAGAGGGCCTCGAGTTGCTGGGCGCGCTCGATCAGTCGTTGGAAATTGTCGAATTCGAGCGTGTCGAGCGATAAGGGATCGTTGGCAACCACGCGCCCCCGTCCGATGCGTTTGGCCGTGTAATGGCGCCGATCAGCACAGTCGAACAGGTCTTCGGGCGTTTCGCCGTCTTCGGGAAACGCGGCCACACCGATGCTGATGCTCACGGAGAGCGGTGTGTCCCCCTGGAAAGGGGGTTTCCGAACACCTTCCAGAAGACGCTGGGCGATTCGCTGTGCCTGGGTTTTTTTCGTTTTGGGCAAAATCAGGATGAATTCATCTCCCCCGTAGCGCACCACCAGATCGTTCTCGCGGGAAAGCCCACGCAGCCGGGTAGCCAGCTCGCGCAGCACCTGGTCTCCGCGCGCGTGTCCGAATGCGTCGTTGATGGACTTGAAATTGTCCACATCCAGCAGCAGCAGGGCCACGCTTTCCCGCTGTTGCCGGGCACAGTCGAGCAGGGCGTCCAGCGCGTCTTTGAGAATGGTGCGGTCGTATACGCCCGTGAGTGAATCGATGGGATATTGCCCGAAATGGTTTGCCATGGCGCGCTCGATAGCCTGGAGTACGCCACAGTGTATCAAAAAGATGGCGCGCCTGCAAACACTTTCAAGCGTAGGGCAACGCGTTGCGGTTGAGTGAAGATCGAGTGGTCCGCTACGGCAGGGTGAAGTGTAACAGGCGGTTGTTCGCCGCGTCGCTGACCCACACGCCGCCCGCCGGGTCGAAGGCCAGACCGGAAACCAGCCCAAACCCGTCGGGGCCGGTGGAGTAATCGCCCCAGTAGCGCACGAAGTCGCCCTCCAGGGTGAACTCCAGCACGCGGTAGCCCTCCGGGTCGGCCACCAGCAGGCGGTTGGCCGCGCTGTCCACGGCGATGTAGGGTTTGTTGTCCAGCGATTGGCCGTACCAGCCGGCGATGTCCCATTCCTTCAGCGGGACATAGGTGTTGGGGTTGTTGGGGTCGGGTATCATGATCTGCATACGCTGGTTCCAGGTGTCGGCCACGTAGAGCCTGCCGTCGTCGCTCAGCGCCAGCCCAACCGGTTCGCTAAACTGGCCGGGCGCGAAGCCCAGCTCACCGAACTGGGTGATGAAGTTGCCGTTCGGGTCGAACACCACGATGCGCTTATTGCCCGTGTCGGAGACGAACACCCGCCCCTGTGCGTCCACCACAACGCTGCGCGGCCCCCAGAACGCGTCCGGGGTCTCGCCCTGCCCGAAGAAGCCCCACATGGTGATGAATTCGCCCTCCGCGGTGAATTTTTGGATGCGGTGGTTCCAGGTATCCGCCACGTAGACCGAGCCATCCGGGCCGACGGCCACGTCCCAGGGCTGGTTGAAGGTGGCCGGAGGGGCCTCCCCTTGCAGAATGTCGGCAAACGTCCCCCAGGTGTGCAGTACGTTGCCGTCGGGGGTCAGGTGTTGAATGCGGTTGTTGTCGGAGTCGGCCACGTAGATGCTGCCGTCCGGTGCGACAGCCAGCCCGCGCGGGCGGTTGAACTGGCCGGGTTGGCTGCCAGGGGAGCCGAGCAACTGGTCGGGCGATAGCTGGATGCTCTTCCCCTCGTAGGGGTCGGCAATGACTTCCTCTACCGATGCCGCCACGCCGTAATCCCAAAGCTCGGCGGCCACGTCTTTGCGGACGTACATGCGCATCAGGTCGGCGGGGCTCCATTTTTCCAGGCTCATGTCTTTGCCAACGAGTTCGGCGTATAGGCTGTAGTCGCGGTTGAACCAGATGTTGAAGATGGCGGCCCGCATTTGGGGGTCGGTGATGGCGTTGCGGATGCGCTCCCAGGTCAGGTTGAAGTAGTCCTGATCGGGCCACCACATGCGGATGTAGTCGAAGCGGTAATAGGCCTGGCCTACGATGGGTTCGATCTTGCCGAAGTTGTTGTCGCCCACGATGATGACCGGGGCCTCACGCAGGTCGCGGGTGGGGTTGGCCGCGTAATAGCGCTGGTTTTCGTAGTTGCGCAGGTACCAGGTGAAGGGCCAGGAGACGTCGTCGTCGTAGGCGACCACCAGCCCCAGGCCGCCAGTGGTGCGGCGGGAGATCTCTTCGACCTGTGCCATGACTTCTTTGACCGGGCCGGCGGAGTGGGCATAGACCAGGTATTCGGTGGCGTTGTTGTAGTTGATGTAATTGGCGGTGATGGCGGTGCGGGTGGTCAGCAAGGCCAGCAAGCCGAACACCACCAGGGTTGCCAGGCGCCCGATTTGTGCTGCGGGCCAGGGTTTGAGCACTGCGTACAGCCCCCAGCCGCTGGCGACCGCCGATAACAGGGCGATGACGAAGTTGCTGGTGGCCCGTAACTGTGCCAGCTCCTGCCCCTGGAAAGGCGGGTTCGGGCCGAGCAGCGAGCCGGCCGCGGCCACCGCGCTGGGAACGAAGACCAGCAACAGGGCCACCGCTACCCATCCCCGCCGGGCATGGAACGCCTGCCAGTCGAAGCCCTCCACCGTCCGTCCCAGCATCCAGCCCGTCACCAGAATCATCGGCAGCGTGATGTGGTAGGTCAGCCAGGGCATCTTTTCGCCCGCGATGGTGTAGGCCAGCAGGCTGGTTACCACCCAGTAGCCGAAAAAGAGGATGGCGAGCCGCTGGCCGGAACCGTTTTCGTCGTCTTCGTCCAGCCCTTCGTTTTCGGATGTCTCTTGGGCTGGCATGGCCGCGCCGGAGGGAGCGGCGGGGGACAGCCAACGGCGGAGGCCGATGCCCGCGGCCAGCAGGCTGCCCAGCGCGGGCAGGTATTCGTAAATGGGAATCTGCACCAGGATGTAGTAGTACCAGGGCTGGCTGCCGCGGCGCACGCCCTGCTGCTCCAGCCAGTAACCCAACGAGCCGATCATGCCGGTGAAGAAGCCTTGCCCGTTGGTGAAGATGGTGGTGTAGAACACGGTGAAAATAGCGTAGAAGATGGCTGCGTTGATCAACCACACCCGCGGTTTCCACCACAGCCCCACCCCGATGGAGATGGCGATGAAGGGGACCAGCACGGTGGCGGTGCGCAACATGCCGTTGGTGCTGTAATCCAGCGGGTTGCCGCCAAACAGCCGCACGGGAAAGGGCGCCAGTTGGGGCAATACCAGGGTCATCAGCAGCACAATCAGGTCGAAGGAGCGTTCCCGGCGCAGCCGTTCGAGCGAGTAGCCCCGGACCAGGAAAAAGAGGGAGACTGCAAAAGCCAACAAGCTGAAGGCTGCCAGATAGAGAGGCAGCCCCAGTTCCGGGCCGGCCTCCGCGCCCTCCGCACCCTGAGCGGGGTCAGCCGGGGCAGCGGTTTCTGCTGCGGTGAGCAGGCCGGGGTTGCGCGAGAGCAAAAACGCGCCGCCCGCCAACCCGAGCAATAAAAAGGCGATCAACAATGTGGTCAGAAAGGCGCGCTGCTGGTCCCGGTTAGGCCAGGAGACCGAGGAGACACGCTTGACCAGATAAAAACCCAAAAAGAGCAGCGCCTGCGCGGTGTAGATGAAGGCGGTCTCTTTGGCGGTATAGTGCAGCACCATGGAGGCGGTCAGGTAGTACAGGTAGCGGTTTTCCCCGGAATCCAGGTAGCGCAAAATCGCCCACAGGCTGATGATCCCGAACAGGCCGACGTAGGCCTCGTTGCGCACATAGCGACCGTAGTACAGGGCGTAGGGCGAGATCACCAGCAGGGCGGCCGCGATCAGCGCGCCCACCCGCCCCAGATAGCGGCGGTATTGCCAAAGGAAGGCTACCGTGGCGATACTGGTCAGTACAGCCGGGATGCGGGCCGAGAAATCGCTGTCTCCAAACAAAAAGTACGAGAACGCGATGGCGATGAATTGCCAGGGGCCGTGCATCAGCGGGGTGTGCTCGAAGCCAAAACCGCGATATAGACGCCACGAGTAGTAGGTGTGCAGGCTTTCGTCGTGGCTCATCACCCGCGCGCCGAGGTTGTAAAAGCGGCTAAACACGGCTGCAATCATGATCAGGCCGAAGATCACCAGTTCCCAATTGATTGTGATCTCGTTCAACAAAGGCCGATCCAGCCAGGAAGAGCGTGTTTGAAGTTGTCGTTCTGATGTGGTTTGCATGATTGGTTGGGTGGTCCTTGCTTGGTTCTTGGTTGCGTGGTTGATTGGTTCGTTGGTAGTACCGCCAGCCCTACTCCCTACTCCCTACTTCTTACTTCTTACTTCTTACTCCCTACTCCCTACTCCTTGACTACCGCATACTTTCCGCGATCCGGATCAGGGTGTCTGGGTGGAGTTGCTGTGCGGTCGCGTCGGCGTGGATGATTTCGTAAAGTATACCCTCGGACTGCCACAGCAGCATGTGAATGTTGGCCTGCGGGTCCCAACTGGCCTGCATGGTGACGGTCAGGCTGGGCTGGCTGTGTTCCAGCGCGGTGCTGATGGAGGGGAGCGACCACGCGCCGGTGACGTATTCGCCAGTGATGGTGGCGCCTTGTGCGTTCTGGAACGCCACCAGTCTGACCGGTGCGCTGGCGCCAATGCTGCCCACGTTCAATGTGCTCTCGTCCATTTTGATCTGTACGATGCGCAAAAAATTCCCGGCAAGCGGAGAGGTGTAATCGAGCATCACGGCCTGGCGTTCGGGGTCGTAGGCTGCGGCGTTGAACACGAACCCGTCCGGCAGATTTTCTGCCTGGCGGACGGGAAATCCGGCCAGGGCTTCGGCCTCGGGGATGGTGAGCGAGAAGTCCGGCCCGGGCGGGGAGGGGGTTCGCAACACCAGGGGCAGGGTGTCGCTATCGCGGCGGCGGAAGAGTTGGAAGAAGTTGTAGGCTGTGCCCTGGAGGGGAGGCAGGGTGAAGAAGATCGCCAGTACGATGACCAACGCCAGCGCGGCCAACCCGGCCCGGCGCAGACGAATGCGTCCGGATCGGGGTGTTGCCCCCGCGCTGGCCGCGGTACCCTGCCAGGGGGCGCCGGCCATGCGCGCGTAAAACCGTTCCCCCGGCCGCGGCTGGAAGGCCCGCAGCAGGGTTTCGATTGCTTCCTCATCCGGTTTGGCAAAAGATTTTCTTTGATCCATCACAGCATCATTACTCTCCCGGCCAATCCCGCCGCAGACGGCTCAGGATGCGGCGGATGTTGACCGAGACGGTGTTTTCCGGCATTTGCAGAAATTCGCCGATGTCTTTGACCCGCCAGCCGAGCATGTAGCGCAGCACCAGCATCTCACGCTGCCGGTCGGGGAGGATGTGCAGCATTTTCCACAACACCCGGCTTTGCTCGCGGTGCAGCACCTGCTCTTCCGGCTGCTGGCCTGCAGGGGCCACCAGTAAATTTTCGAAGTCTTCAGGCAGCGAGAGCGGATTTTGCCTGCGGCTGTGGTCGATCACCAGGTTGCGGGCGATGCGCAGCAGCCAACCCAGCGCGGCCTGCTCGCTGCCCTCGAAGCGTCTGCGCGCCTTCCAGGCGCGGGTGAACGTCTCCGCGGTCAGGTCTTCCACCTCCTGGCGGGGGCCTCCCAAAAGACCATAAATGTAGCGAAACACTTGCAAATGTGAACGTTCGTATAGCTGGGAGAACGCCTCCGCGCTTTCGAGAGGAGCGTTTCCGGCAGGCGTGTTTCTCCACAGGGGGGACATCGGCGTTCTGAAAGTGAAAACGAATGAGCGGCCAAAAAGTGACAGCCGGTTGGCATGACAGCGGACATTGTATACTGATTTTGGGGAGGAGTCTATTGGTCGTGTTCAGTGTTCAGTGTTCAGTATTCAGTGTTCAGTGGGGGATGGGAGTTCGTGGGAACTTGGAGGGGCTTTCGATCTTGAAAATCCTGCTGATCCGTGTCTCACAGCGCGAGTATAATTGACAGCTATGAAAGAACGCCTGCAAAAAATACTGGCGCGCGCTGGGGTCGGCTCCCGGCGTCATTGTGACGCCCTGATCGAACAGGGACGGGTGACGGTCAACGGGCAGGTCGCGGTGCCCGGCACGAAAGCCGATCCCGCTGAAGACGACATCCGTGTGGATGGGAGCAAAATCAGCGCGGCGGAACCCCTCCAGTACATCGCCTTTTACAAGCCGCGCGGGGTGATCTCGGCGGTCAAGTCGCCCGACCCGCGGCCAACCGTGCTCGATTTGGTGCCGTCTGAGACCCGCCTGTTTCCGGTTGGCCGGCTGGATACGGACAGCGAGGGGTTGATCCTGTTGACCAACGACGGTGATCTGGCAAACCGGCTGACGCACCCCAGGTACGGCCACGAAAAAGAGTACCGCGTGCTGGTCGCCCGCCACCCGGACCGGGAACAACTGGCAACCTGGCGGCGCGGTGTGGTCCTGGAAGATGGCTACCAGACCATGCCCGCGGAGGTGCGCTTTGAATCGGCATACGGTAAAGGCGCGTGGCTGCGCGTCATCATGCGCGAGGGCCGCAAACGACAGATTCGCGAGATCGGCGAGCGCATTGGCCTGCCGGTGGTGCGTATCATCCGCGTTCGCATGGGCACACTGCGGCTGGGCCGCTTGAAGCCGCGAGAATGGCGACACCTGCGCCCCGAGGAAGTACGCGCCCTCAAACGCCCGCCAGGCACGGTCAGGCCCAGGTCGAAAAGGAAGAAAGTTTTCAAACGCAAGGGGCGGCGCCATTCAGGCAAAAAATAGAAACACAGACGTGCTACTCGAAGCCCAAGATCGCGCAACCCGGCCCGCAGCCAGGCGTATAGTATAATGCCACCCCTGGAGGCCCAAAAATGAGCGACCAAAAACCCCGAGACGTTGTACCCGCTCCCGACGGCATCTTCAACAACCTCGCCAACCGGGTCAAACTGATTTTTCGCCTGCTGGCAGACCCGCGCGTCAACCCGATTCTCAAATTGCTGCCCATCGGCACCCTGCTCTATTTGCTGGTGCCAGACCTGGCGCCCGGGCCCTTCGACGACGCGCTGGTGATCTGGATTGGCGGCACGCTGTTCGTCGAACTCTGCCCGCCGGAGGTGGTCGAGGAACATTTGAACGACCTCAACCGCACCATCCCGGGCCAGTGGCGCGATGTGGACGATGATGATGAGGTGATCGACACCGAATACCGGGACCTGGAGTGAACTCGTAGGAACGTGGGGGAACTTTTTTCCTGGTGGGGGCTTTCAACCTGTAACTTACACCCCTCAACCGATTCTCGATTCCCGCCCAACAGGGGTATAATCCTTGCCGGTCACACACCGGAGCTTTTCGTGGAAACAACCACCGACATCCAACCCCTTGGCTACCTGCCGCTCATCCGCCAGAATCCAGATTACCGCAACCTGTGGCTGGGGCAGGTGGTCAGTCTGTTGGGGGACTGGTTCAACCTGATCGCTTCCGCCACCCTGATCGCCGCCCTGACCCGGTCGGGGTTCGCGGTGGGCGGGTTGTTCATCGTGCGGATGTTGTCCCAATTTCTGATGGGGCCGTTCGGCGGGGTGCTGGCCGACCGTTTCAACCGCAAATCCATTTTGATCGTCTCTGATCTGATGCGGGCGGTGATCGTGCTGGGCTTCTTGCTGGTGCGGGATGCGGGCGACGTGTGGCTGTTGTACACGCTGACCGCGCTGCAATTGGGGGTGAGCGGGATTTTCATTCCTACCAAAGACGCCATTCTACCGGACATCGTTAGCGAGCAAGAGCTGGGCGCGGCCAACGCGTTGAACGCCACCACGTGGTCTACCATGCTGGCGCTGGGGGCCGCGCTGGGCGGCGTGGTGGCCGGGCAATGGGGCCTGGCCCCCTCCTTCATCATCGACTCGCTGACCTTCATCGTCTCGGCCGCGCTGATCTGGCGGATAAATTACCCAACCGGCACAGGAATGGGCAAATCCGCCTCCGGCCCTGTGCAGGTTTTCCGGCAGTATTTCGACGGGATGCGCTATTTGTTGCAGAATGGGCACATTTTCATCCTGGCCGTGCAAAAGGCCTCCATGGCGCTGGCGGTGTCCAGCATGTTTTCCATCCTGCAGGTCGAAATCGCCAGCCGGGTGTTCGTCCTTGGCGAAGGTGGCAGCACCAGCCTGGGGCTGTTTTACGCCTCGGTCGGGGTGGGCACCGGGGTCAGTCCCATCCTGGCGCGCTACTTTACCCGTGATCAGGAACCCCGTTTGCGGGTCGCCATTGCCTGGGGCTATCTGATCACGGGTGTGGGAATGCTGATCGTCTCCTCGCTGATGAATTTCGGCATGGTGCTGTTCGGTGCCTTTTTGCGCGGTTTTGGCGTCGCCATTGTGTGGGTGTTCTCCACCCAATTGTTGCTCGAAAAATTGCCCAATCGCATCCGCGGCCGCGTGTTTGGCACCGAATACGCGCTGTTCACGCTGATGAACGCGCTCGGTGCGGCGGTGGGCGGCGCCCTGATGGACCGCTTGCAGCTCGGTATCCCGCAAATGATTTGGGGCATGACCGCTCTGCTGCTCGTGCTGGGCGCGCTCTGGCTGGCTTTTGGCTTGAAGGGGCAGCGTTTCGAGTTGCAGGTTGAAAGTTGAAGGACGCAAATCGAATATGGCTAACCTGAGCGGAAAAGAACGCGCTGCATACGTGCAAAACATGTTCGCCCGCATTGCCGGGCGGTACGATTTGATGAACCGCCTGATGACGATGGGGCAGGATGTACGCTGGCGCAAGGAAGTCATCCGGCGGGCAGGGATCACGGACGGCGACCGGGTGCTGGACCTGGGTGCGGGCACCGGTGATTTGGCGCTCACCATCCGCGAACGCGTGCCGGGTGCCCGGCCCCTGGCCGCGGATTTCACGCTGGAGATGATGCGCGTCGGGCAGCGGCGACCCGGCGGGGGGGCGATCCCCTGGTGCGCGGCGGACGCGCTCCATCTGCCCTTTGCCCGCGGCAGCTTCGAGGCGGTGGTCTCCGGTTTTCTGGTGCGCAACGTGGCCGATCTCACCCGCGCGCTGGAAGAGCAGCACCGCATCCTGAAGCCCGGCGGCCGGATCGTGATCCTGGACACCACCCGCCCCCCGGACAATCTGCTGGCGCCCTTCATCCGTTTTCATCTCAACGTGGTCATCCCCGCGCTCGGCAGGTGGATCACCGGCGAGGCCGAAGCCTACACCTACCTGCCGGATTCCACCACCGGCTTCCTGCGGGCCGAAACGCTGGCCGAACGCATGACATCAGCCGGTTTCCGGAATGTTGGCTTCAAACGTATGATGTTCGGAACAGTCGCCATCCACTGGGGGGAGAGGTAGGGGGTGTTCAGTGTTCAGTGTTCAGTATTCAGTGTTCAGTGTTCAGTGTTCAGTGTTCAGTGGGGGGCAGGGTGGGTAGGCATGTCTTACGCCTTAAGCATTACGTAAGGCGGAAAACAGTAGTGGTTGTAAAGTAAGTGACAGGAGTTACGCACTTCATGCTTGCTGTTGCTTGCGTCATTCTGAGCGACCAACGGGCTTGCCCTGAGCTATGCACTGAGCCGAAGGCGAAGTGACTGCCGAACGGGAGCGAAGAATCTCCGCGATGATGAGGAAGATGGAGACGGACGACCGGGGACGGGGACGGTTGTTCGACGCATGATTATTGGGGGTCAGGGCGACCGGCCGGTCGCCCCGACGGGCGCTGCGCTTCGGATTCTTCGGTCGCTGCGCTCCCTCAGAATGACAAAAGGGGCGTGTGGCATTCCGGCAGAGCTTACGCAGGTGCTCATAGTGACGAGTGTCAACAAAACCCGCCCCGTCATCACTTATTCAGTGACCACTACCCGTACAACGTAGCGCGTAAACATCCCCGACACCGCACCCCGCCAACTGGTTTTATCAGGCTTCTAAGCCGTCTCCGGAAAGCTGCTGTACTTTGAGTTCGGCTTTGTCGAGCAGGTCCGTGCAGTGCTGTGCCAGCGCCTGGCCGCGTTCGTAGAGCGCGATGGCCTTTTCGAGCGGGTGATCGTCCGATTCCAGCGCGGCGACGATGGACTCCAGCTCTTGCAAGGCCTGCTCGTAGGACAATTCTTCGATAGGGGGGAGGGTATCGGTATCGTTCATGTGAGTTTGTTTCTGTTTTGTTCAGCGTGCGAAAAGTTACCTGGGGCACCCACAGGCTGTGTTCCTATTTGTCTTCTGGAACGACCAGGTATTCGCGCAAAGGGGCCTCGTCTTCCAGCACCTCGTTGGCGACTTCGTCGAACTGGCGGCGGGTGAAGTTGTTGTCGTGCAAAAATTTGATGATTTCGGGGTTGATGTCCAGCTTGTAGTTGTCTTGAATGGCGAGCTGTTTGGCGCGGCGTGCGATCAGGGAGGCGAACGCGGTGGCGATCAGAAGGGCCAGACAGGAGTACACAAACACCGCAGAGAAATCCAGCGTGCGGCGGAAGTATGTCAGCGCCAACACGATCGCCAGTGGCAGGGCCAGCAGCCCGCAGCCGAGCTTAAGGGCGTTGGTGAAAGCCTGCCCCGAAAGGTTGATGCTCTGGGTGGCAAGCTGGTCGTTGAATTCCTCCACTGCCTCGCGCATGATCTGGCGTTGTTCGTCGGATAAAGTGTTCATTTTTCTACCTCTTACAATTGTCTTCGCCACTGATCCAATCCAATGAGGACAACTTCGTCCAACCATCGCTCAAAGCGATCGATTACCACCGGAGGGGATTCGTTGTATGAAAATTGGAACAAATCCTCCGTGAGCGCGTAAGGCCCTTCCACCGTCACTTCATTATCTTCTGTTCTGTCACGGAATTCCAGAAAAGCAGAAGCCACCATAATCCCCACGAATTCGAAACCAAAGGAATGAAACGAAATCACGATTTGAACCTGCCGTTCTTCTTGTATTTTCAAACGCGCCCAGGCACGAAACGTTCGTGTATCTGCATAGTAATCTAACTGTTTTGCGATGGCTATGATTTGGCTTTTGAACCAATAATCTGTGGAAGGATCACTCACCTCAGCTACAGCATAATACGAGCGGTGGACGCGGTGTAACTCGCTTGAAATGGCGGTTGCGGCTTCGTACAATTTTGCGTATGCACGCTCTTTCAGGCGTCCTGCTACTTCGAAGACCCGGCGATACTGTTTCTGGACCTCTTTTTCTCTGTGCTGCAATCGTTTAACGGCAGCATCGATAACCTGTTCGAGGCGTGGTTTGCGCGTTCGAAGCACATCTTCTGAAATGCTCAAAGCCTTCAAAAAGGCTCTCTTCTGAATGTTAGCAAAAAGCGCTACCAGGGGTTGTAAATCGCCCGCATCAGCCGCTTCCAGAGCGTGAATGTAATCTTCACGCCGCTCGCGGCGGATGACGAGCGGAAACCATCCGGCGCGCAAAAAGATCAGCGATGCCAGTGAGCGAGCAATGCGCCCATTTCCATCCTGGAAGGGGTGAATTTGTGTGAACCGGTGATGAATCCAGGCTGCTTCGACTTCGGGCGAAACGTTCATCTCCTGATGTCGTCTGTGCATGTCGAGCAGGCGGTCCATTTCGGAAGCCACTTGTTCAGGAGGGCAGTACTCGTAAACGCTGCCGTCTGGCCGGGTGGGGTTGTTCGGCCACTTTTTCCAATCGCCTTTCAGCAACCGTACTTCTACCATTCGTCCCAAGCCGTTGCGCGCAGCGATTGTGTCCTGGTGCCGTGTAAACACCTGATGAAGTTGTTTGATGTAGGAAGTGGATAGTTCCCGGCGTTGAGAGACGAAATCGAACAACCCCTCAATGGCCTCTTCCTGGTCTTGGAGAAAAGCAACCACGATTTCGACCGGTTTGTCGGTGGCACCATGCGGGATCAAGTTGGCAGAAATCCCTTTTTCGATGAGCAATTGTGTCGTTCCCCGATCAATGGTGTATAAATTTTCGATAATACCGGTTTCGATGGCCCACTCCCGGCGTAAGCGAGCGTTGAACTGTTGCAAGGCCCGGGAGTTCTTTAGCCGTTCTGCCTGTTCTTTCCAAACCGAAGCCAGGGCAGGTAATTCTTTGGATTGCAGTGTTTCCCAGTTTGCGGGTAAATCTTGGATTGGTTTCCACCTATGCGCATTCATGCGTGACGCTCCTTGTCGTTTACCCTTACCCCAAACGCGCCGTCGCTGACGCGCACGTGCAGCGCGTCGCCGGTTTTGACCTGCGAGACGCTGCGCACCACCTCCCCATCCGGGCGGGAGACCACCGCGTAGCCGCGTTCCAGCACGGCCAGCGGGCTGAGGGCCTCCAGCCGCAGCGCGGTCCCCTCCAGGCGGGCGCGCTCCATGCTCAGGCGGTGCGCCAGGCCGGTCCCGGCGCGGCGCAGCCACTCGTCCAGGCGCTGGCGGTGGTTTTGGATGCGGGTCTGCGGGGAATGGCGGCGCAGGCGGTGTTGTAGATCGCTCAGGGTCCAGCGACGGTTCTGGAGCGCGGTTTGCAGGGAGCGGGCCAGCGCGCTGCGCATCTCCGCCAGGGTGTGGCGCAAATCGGCCTGATCGGGGGTGGCCAGTTCCGCGGCCGCGGTGGGGGTGGGGGCGCGCAGGTCCGCGGCGAAGTCGGCGATGGTGAAGTCGGTCTCGTGCCCCACGCCGGTGATGACCGGGATGCGCGATCCGGCGATGGCGCGCGCCACGTATTCGTCGTTGAAGGCCCACAGGTCCTCGATGGAACCGCCGCCGCGCGCCACCAGGATCACATCCGGGGGTGGGGAATGCCGGTTCAACGCGACCACGCCCGCCACGATCCCCGCGGGAGCGTCCGCGCCTTGCACCGCGGTGGGGGCCAGGATCACGTCTGCCAGGGGATAGCGGCGGCGCAGGGTGTCGAGCATGTCCTGGAGCGCGGCCCCGGTGGGGGAGGTGACGATGCCGATGCACCGCGGCCATGCCGGGATGGGGCGTTTGCGGCCCTCCTCGAACAGGCCCTCGGCCTCCAGTTTGGCTTTCAGGCGCAGGAATTCCTGGTACAGCGCGCCCTCGCCTGTCTGGCGCAGTGTGTCGGCGTATAGCTGGTATTGCCCGCCCTGCTCGTACACGCTGATTTTGCCGTGGGCTTCGATGGCCTCGCCGTCCCGGGGTAGGAAGCGCAGCCGCGCTACCTGGCTTTTCCACATCACGCAGCGCAGCGAGGCGTTGGCGTCTTTGAGGGTGAAGTACAGGTGGCCGGAGCGCGGGGTGGACACGTTGGAGACCTCGCCAGACACCCACACGTCTTGCAGGTTGAAGTCGCTTTCCAGCAGGTCGCGCAGGTAGCGGGTCAGGTCGGTGACCGACCAGGTGGGGGGCGTTTCCGGGGCGAAGAGGGGAATCTGTCCCATGTAAGGGAGGATACCCGTCCTGTTGCGGGCTGTCAACTGTTTGTGAGGGATGGTAAAATGGGGGGTGGTTGGTTCGTTCTCCCTTTACTCCATGCTTCTGCCACACATCGCAGGTGGAACACGGAAGCACCGGGAGTACGGAATACACCAAATGTCGCAGGAAACAGACAGGGTAGTCAAAGCAAACAAGGTAGCCACATCGCACATCGCACACCGCACGTAGTACACCACATGGATCATCTTTTCACCCCCTGGCGTATGGCATATATTCAAAGCAACAAGACCGACAACGGGTGTGTGTTTTGTAACGCGCTCGAGCAGCCCGACTCGCCGGAAAACGGGATCGTGTATCGCGGGGAGCGGGCGTTCGTGATCCTCAATCGTTTTCCCTACACCAGCGGGCACCTGATGGTGCTGCCGTACAGGCACGAATCCACGCTGGAGGGCCTGGAGGCGGCCACCCGCACGGAGATGATGGAGCTGACCACGCAGGTGATCCGGGTGTTGGGCAAAATCTACCGCCCGCAGGGGTTCAATGTGGGGATCAACCTGGGGGAGGCCGCGGGTGCGGGCATCGAACAGCACCTGCACATTCACGTGGTGCCGCGCTGGGTGGGCGACACGAACTTCATGTCCACAGTGGGGGGCGTGCGGGTGCTGCCCGAGGCGCTGGAGGAGACGTGGGCGAATGTGAGGAGGTTGTGGGAGGGAGGCTGCCAGGAGTCAGGAAGCGGGTAATCGAGCGGTAACACGCTCTGTCTATCATGATGTCGAACAACGCAGAAAACGCAAATTTCGCAAGTCCTTAGTGCAAGATACCAGACCCTTCAGGAGTAACCATGACAACCAACCAGAAGAACGAAGCCGTCATTCTGAGCGCAGCCCGCACGCCGATTGGCAAGTTCCGCGGCTCGCTGGGGATGGTGCCCATCGCGCAACTGGCCGCCACCGCGGTGCGGGCCGCTGTGGAACGCGCCCAATTGCCCGATCCCGCGGAAATCGACGAGGTGCTGATCGGCAACGTGGTCTCCGCGGGCGCGGGGCAGAACGTGGCGCGGCAGGCCGCGATTTTCGGCGGGCTGCCCGACAGCGTGGGGGCCACCAGCGTAAACAAGGTGTGCGGCTCCGGCCTGAAGACCGTGATGCTGGCCGCGCAGGCCATCCGCGCCGGGGACGGCGACCTGTTCGTGGCCGGCGGCGTGGAGAGCATGTCCCGCGCGCCCTACATGCTGGACGCCCGCCTGGGGCAGATGCGCTACGGCAACGTGGAAATGAAAGACGCGCTGGTGGTGGACGGCCTGTGGTGCCCGTTCGAGGACTGGCACATGGGCAACGCGGCCGAGTTCATCGCGGACGAGTACGAAGTCACCCGTGAGGCCATGGACCGCTTCTCGTTGGCAAGCCACCAGAAGGCGGTTGCGGCCATCGAGGCGGGCAAATTCCAGGCCGAGATCGTGCCGGTGGAGGTCAAAAACCGCAAGGGTGTGACGGTCTTCGACACCGACGAAGCCCCGCGGCGGGACACCTCGCTGGAAGCCCTGGCCGCGCTCAAACCGGCCTTCAAGCAGAACGGCAAGGTCACCGCGGGCAACGCGCCCGGGCTGAACGACGGCGCGGCCGCGCTGGTGGTCGCCAGCCGGGCCAAAGCCGAGGCGATGGGGGCCGCCCCGCTGGCGCGCATCGTCGGGTACGCGCAGGCCGCGGTGGCGCCGAAGTACATCTTCGCCGCGCCGGCCAAAGCCATCCCCAAACTGCTGGACAAAATCGGCTGGACGCTGGCCGATGTGGACCTGATCGAACTCAACGAAGCCTTTTCCTCCCAGATTCTGGCGAACGGGTACGAGTTGATGGACCGCGGCTGGGACTGGGAGAAGGTGAACGTGAACGGCGGCGCGATTGCGCTGGGGCACCCGCTGGGCGCGACCGGCGCACGCATCCTGACCACCCTGCTCTACGCGCTGCGGGACCGGGGGTTGAAACGCGGCATCGCCGCGCTGTGCCTGGGGGGCGCGGAGGCCGTGGCGCTGGCGGTGGAGATGGCGTGATCCGATCAAGGCGCTCCAGCTTTTTTCTCCAAATGCACGGTAGAAAATCATGGGCAAACCGGCCCGTAATCGAAGTTCTCGATGTTCCACATCTCGCTGTCGGCGGTGGGGTCTATCAGGAAGCCGCACATGTCCGGACGGGTGACGGCCAATTTCAGGCGGTAGTAGAGCGGGATGGCGGGCAGGTCGCGGGCGAAAATCTCCTGGGCTTCGAGATGGTTTTCGACGTGGCCTGGCTGGCCAGGCAGTAGAGACAGGGCGCTCTGGCAGGCCTGGTCGAAGTCGGGGTTGCGGTAGCCCCCGAAATTGGGAGTGGTCCCGGGTGAGGCTTGCGGGTTCCCGGGGGTGTTGGTGCTGAGCCACTGGTCGCAAGGCGGGGTCTCGTTGGTCAGGGAGGCGAACAGGGCCAGGTCGAAGCGGCCGCCGTAGAGGGGGGCTGTGGGGTTTTTGGCGAAGAAGTCTTCCGCTTCACAGAATTGGGTTTCCATCTGGATGCCGCACCGGGCCAGGGAAGCGGCCAGGAGTTCGGCGACGCGCTGGCGCTGCCCGGCGGTGACGGAGCGGGTCGCTGACCGGCAGTTTGGCGCGCACCTGTTTTGTTTTTTTCTACGGCTGCCTCTCTTGAATATCTAGCTGTTCAAAACTGGTGATGGCCCCATCATGGTCGAGCTGCAGGCCGGTTACTTCCGGGCGGGCGAGCGCAACCGCGGGACGAAGGTACAGGGGCAAAACGGGCAAATCATGGTTGAAAATCTTTTGTGCCAGCAAGTGACCCGCTTGTGCTTCTTGTTGGTCCAGGCTGGAGAGGGCTTGCCGACAGGCAGTGCCAAAAGCAAGATTGGAGTACGCCCCGATATTTGTGTTCGAATCGGTGAGAAAAACCGCGCACGCAAAAGGATAACCTTGTTTTTGTAATGGCCAGATAGACCAAAAAAGATCAAACTGACGAGTTGTCAACGTCCCATCCTCATCGAAGAGAGCAGCTGGTTTCACAAATTCTATCTTTACCACAATGCCAATGTCACGCATATTCATCTGAAATATTGCCAGGCCTGGCGCGCGCGGTTGCGACCTCTCGGTGACTAGGGTGATAATGAATGGTTGTCCATCTTTTTCAAGAATCCCATCCTTGTTCAAATCCTCCCAACCAGCTTGGGCTAATAGTTCCCGAGCGCGCTCAGGGGAAAAGAGATAAAGTGTGCTGGAAGCCTTCATGAAAAGGGGATGCTGTGGCGGCATAAAACCGTTGGCTATCAGGTCAGGATCACCTAGAACGGCTTCAGCAATAGCTTTCCGATTGGTTCCATAGAGCATGGCCTGCCTTACAGAGGCGTCCATTAAAAATGTTGGACGATTGGATGGTGGTGCAAAATTGAAAGCGATCCCCCCCCAGCTTCGAGGGATTGTAACAACCTGCAGTCCCCCTCCCGATTGGATACCCCGGTACCAGGCAAGCCCGTTATCCCATAAAATATCACGCAGGGTGGCATCTGCACTCACAACATCACATTGCCCTCTCAACACGCCCGAAAGCCCAAGCCCTGTTTCATCGTTGATGAAAATCCATTCGATTTCATCCAGGAAAGGCAAACCCTCTTGGAGACGATAATAGTGCGGATTACGCACCAGGGAAAGCGACTTTCCCCGATTCCACTTGGTAACCATAAAGGGTCCCCATCCCACCATATTTTTGCCCGATAAACTACTGGTGAATTGATCCATATCGCTGGGCGTCATTCCTTCCAGGAGGTGCTTAGGCATTGGCGAGAAGAAGTTCAGGAAATAAAAAGGCGTTATGTAACCAGGTAAACCTGTCCAACGGACTGTATGCTCATCAATGGCAGTGTACGCAGCAGTACGTTCAACGGCTCCAGGATCAGCACCCTGTGGCAAGCCGCAAGAGGCACATCCGATATCACTGAATCCCTGAAGTTTGGTAACATGATAAGCAAAGACCGAATCGTTAGCCGTGAGCGACGCGCCATCCGACCATTTCAAATCGGATAACAGTTGAAAATCAACGACGAGTTGGTCCATTGATACTTCGCCACTTGTATAGGTTTTGGCACAAGCGTCTTCCTGACAGCCGCTGGGCAAATACACGACCCCATTTTGAAGTTCGACCACTTCTCCAACACTATTTACAATCCGGTCTCCTTCCCGAACCGTTACAGGTTGTATCGCAGCATCCCCGTCGGCCAGGCTAGGAATTTTCTCCAGGATAGTGGGGTAATAGTGATAGTCATCTCCCAACTGAATGGGAGCGGGTGCAACAGCCTGTAAAAACTCTCGCTGGGACCACCACCAGTTGAAGTAAATGTAACCTGGATAGAGTCCATTTTTCGCACAGAGCGTCAATTTGCGCGAGCCGTCTGGTAAAGGAGTCGGCAAAGCCGTTGAAGTTGGCAGGATGTCAGATCGCGATGTTTCACTTATAGGAACACTTGCTTCCTGTATGTGCTCCATTTCGTTAGGAGAGGGGACAAAACTGGATTCGCCACCATAACAACCAGCCAGAAAAAGAACAATCGTCATCAGATAGAACAAACGGGTTGTGCAAATCAAGCACTCAGGAACGAATGTATGATGCACTGACCTTTTCCTTTTATTTTCCACATTCGCTCTATATCGCCTCGCCACAAGATCAAAACCCGGGTTGCTACGCATTTTTCATACCCTTTCTAGACGGCTCCGGTGACTGTGGACAATATCCGCAGCCTAAGCACTTAGAACTAGGGGCAGGACAATTACGACAAGAATATGACAGGGACCATGAATCACATCTGCATTGGCTAGGGTAGCAAGTGCGTTTGCAAGAGTGGTGACAATACTCAAAAGGAATATTACAAGGTTCATAAGGGCAACCCGAAGAATCGTGATCGCAATTGTATTCATCTGTATGTCTTGCGCGTTGAATACAACAAGATCGGCTATCGCAAGGAACAGAACAATATTGATCACAAATTCCTAACACTGACGCTGGCGCTCCAGCGACACGCTCCACCCCCAAAGCCGCCAACACCCCCGCTCCGGCGGTCATCAGCAAGACTTTCAAAAACTCCCGCCGGGAAATCCCGCGCGCCGCCTCCTCCGTCAGTCGGGCGATCATGGGATCCATGCTGTTCATGCTCACTTCCTTTCCGCTGGTTGGTTTTGCCGGAAGGTGGAAACCAGTTCTTCCAGCCCTCGAAAATCGCTGACCGGCAGTTTGGCGCGCACCTCATACGATTCGTCCGTGATCAGCGCATAAGGCGCGGTCATGATTTCACAAATCTGCGCCACCCGCCAGCCTTGCTCCGTAATGACCGGGGCCTGGATGCCTTTGCGGCGAATCACCTCGAATTGTTCCTCGACCGCTGGCTCGAAACTGATGATGATCGGCTGAAAGGCTTCCCCATACTGCCTCTCGAATTTCTGAAGGGCGGGGATCAAGTCATCACAGCCGAAAAAACCCGCGGGAACGAACAACAACAGTTTGGCTTTGTGATGGTTAAGGGAAAGCTCGGAGCGGTCTTGCAAAAATTCTGCCAGCGGTTCCAGCCGCGTTCCTACCGGAACCCCCTCCTCCATCGCGGCGGGATCCCGCAGTACCCCGGCCTGCCGTAGCCACAAACGCAGATTACCAATATGCCGCACCAGCGCGATCAGCAACACGGTTTGTAGCAGCACAAACCCCCACAGCACCAGATACGAAATCAGCCACAGGCCTTGCATCATGCGCTCTCTAACCACCCGGTCTGCTCCGCCAATTCCGCCCGGAGCAACTGGTGTTCATGGTACATCGCGGTGACCTCCGCCAGCAGCCGGAAACTCAGCACAACCGCCAGCGCGGTGAGCACCACAGGCACGAAATCGGTCAACGGCGGGGATGGCGTGCCAGGCGTGCTGCCCGCAAAATACGCGCTGAGCGAGAAATAGCCGTTGTCCAAACTGCCCAGCCCCATCGCCAGCATGAGCAAAACAAGGAT